>JAGBMP010000091.1 GCA_017634825.1 Butyrivibrio sp. | reverse complement strand
TTTTTGAAATCCAGGGAAAACTCCGATGCCACCGCAACAGAGTTGAGCATGTCGTCGTAGCGCACACTCAGCTTCCAGAGGTTGTAGAAGGCAAAGACCATGAACACGATATTGGGCAAAAGAAGTATCAGATATGATATTCGGATCTGAGTGGCCAGACGGGACTTATTCCGCTTTCGGCCTTCTTTGGAAGCCGTACTCATTCTTCATCCTCCACACGTCCTTTTCCTCTGTACTGGGTCGTTGTCATACCCGTGGTCTTTTTGAACAGATAGGAGAAATAATGCGGATCCTTGTAACCCACCATAGCCCCTATCTCGTTGCTCTTTCTTGAGGTGGAAAGAAGCAGCTCTTTTGCCTTATCAAGACGGTAATCCGTGAGGTACTTGATGAAGGTCTGGCCCATCTCCTGTCTGAATACCGCGCTCAAGTGATTGGGTGAGAAATTAACGTGAGCTGCCAGCGTGTTAAGGGATAGCTCCTCGTCGCTGTAGTGCTGGTCAATATAAGAGATGACCTCGCCAATGACCTCGCGGTAGTGACTCTGTGAGCTGCGCTTTCTAAGAGCGATGGCCTTTTTGAGAATGCCGACAAGGTAATCGTAAGTAGTCTTTTCATCAGAAAGCATGTCTGACTGCGGAACCTGGGCATCAACTTCCTCTTTGGAAAGTCCCAGTTCGTTCATGACAAAGTCAGACACCGTGAAATAGATGTCCATGGAAATGTACTGTCTTAGCATGGTTGAGCGGATTGCATTCTTGCCCATGCCCTTGAAAAACTCATCTAAGAAAAACTCTGTCTCGGACTCATCTCCCATCCTGAGGAACTCCTTAACAAGTCTTCTGTCGATGTGTCTTGGGTCTATCTCCGAGAGGATGACGTCGTCTCTCTGGGAGTGAAGTCCTTCTTCCGAGCCGAAGAGGAAATCGCTTTCGCTTGTCAGGTACTGGTGAGCGTAGGCCCTGTTTGCCCAGGTAAAAGAGCTTGGGATGTCCGAAATTCTACAGGCCACCTGACCCACACCTCCAAAATATCTGATATGCGGATAGGAGGAAAAGAGCTCTTTCATCTGCGCAATGGCGTTGTCGATGTTCTGAGAGATCTCTTCGTCGGAATCCCCCTTAAAAAGAATTGCCTTGCCATCAAGATTAAGATCAAATAAAAGAGCCTTGTTGGCTGATACTATATCAACCAGCTTGTCGGATACACCAACTACACTGCCGGAATACTCATCAGTTCCGTGCTTGATGGAGCGGATCCTTAAGATGAGTACATTGTATCTGAGAGCCGTGATGTTAAGCGATAGCTCTTTTGCCCTGTTAAGAAGATACGGAAGGTCCTTATTGCCCGTTACAAGGTTTTCAAAAAACTCGTGCTTATCGAGCTCAGTGCGCTCCTTCATGTCTTCTTCGTAGCGCTTTGCGATCTCGCGCTCTTTTGTCTTTTCTTCGATCTTAGCTGCTACTGCATCAATCTCTTTTAACAGATTCTCACCACTAATAGGCTTGGAGAGATAAGAGCAGACGCCGATCTTGATGGCTTCCTTGGCGTACTCAAAATCCTCATAGCCTGTCAGCAGTACTATTTCTATGTTTGGGAAAGCGGCTCTGACCATCTTGCTGAGTGTGAGGCCGTCCATGAATGGCATCTTGATATCCGTGATGAGAATATCAGGCCTTAGAGTCTGGATCATGGAATAAGCAAGCTCCCCATCGCCTGCTTCTCCGCAGAATTCATAGCCGTGGGCCTTCCAGTCCACGTTGTTTTTAATCCCCTCGCGGACAACGAACTCGTCCTCCGCCAAAAATACCTTTAACATAACCCCGTATCACCCTTTTTCATTTTTGTGGTTTGAAAGCGGCCTGAAAATGGTCATCCTGCCGGTCCAACCGATTATTCTCGTAACTATAATCCCAAAGAAAACGCCAACGCTGTCGATGACAATATCGCGCTTACCGGGGCTTCTGCCCGCCACAAAGGATTGGTGATATTCATCAAGACAGGCATAGCCTACGCAGAAAATCCCTGCCGAAAAGAGTAGCCACAATCCCCTGACCCCATATACATAAAGGGGAAATGCAACCGACACAGCAAGGAGAAAATACTCCGTAAAGTGCGCTGTTTTTCTTATATAGAACTGTCCCTTTTCAGACAACTGCTCGATGCGCTTCTGACTCCAGCCCTTGTCCAGAGTCTCATTGGCAATGGTCAAGACCCTCACTCCCACCTCGTAGCTGAGTTGGCTGCTCTGATCTCCTTCCTGCGCCGAGAAGCTGTATATCACCAGCATCATGATGATGGCAGGCACAAAGGACAGCGGCTTTAAAACAAACCTCAGGGTCTGCTTAATATACATCAAAAAGTACTTCATAATATCTTACTGAAATCCCCGTCTGTTACCAGGATACTCTCCATTCCCATATCGTCGGCTATCTTTATATCACTGCCGATTTCGTTTCCTATCATAACACATTTTGCCTTATCGAGGTTGTGTTTATCAAGGAGCATCTGCATGTATTTTGTATCCGGCTTCATGATGAGTTTGTCCGAGGACATGAACAGGTCGTCAAAGAGGTCCGCGATGCCCGGCTCAAGGATCTCATCCCTGGTGAAGATGCGCTGCGCGTTGGAGAGGAGGAAGATTTTCTTGCCTTTGCGCTTTAGGGATTGCAACATCTTCAAGGTGTCAGGGTAAAGTCTGAAGACATCTCTGGACGTGCGGCGAAAGAAATTACCAAGTCTTACCAGATGCATCGGAGCTACGGTTTCATCCGCATCTTCAAAGTCGTAGATGGGAAGCGGAACATACTCAGCCTTTGGTCTTACCCTGTCTTCAGGCTTGTCTGAAAGCAGTCTCTCCCACGCCCACTCGATACGGATCTCAGGGTGCTCCATGCCAAGGCGCTTACCCAGTGCCACGCGCTCCTGTCTGTCCATTTCGAAAAAGACCTCTTTGAGTTTTTCAGGGTCTGTGAGTATAGCTTCGTTGGATGCTGTTATGTACTGCGAAAGCTCTTTTGCAAGATAATCACACACTGCCTCCCAGAGCTCAGGTGCCTGTTCGTCGGTGTGTATATCTATCAGCGTTCCGTATAGGTCAAAGATGTAATTATCTATTATCATTTTACTTCCTCTATATTCTTACTATGTTACAATATATTTGTTAAAAAACCTTTGGTAGTGTAAAGCAAGTTATGAAAACAGTAGACCGTCCTAAGGAATCCACCGCAAGCGGTACCCCCTTAGGACCAATGCAGGAGGATATGCGAATGAAGAAAATCATACAGCTTGTTAGCGACGATTTCGAAGATCTTGAGTTGTGGTGTCCTGTCATGAGACTTAGGGAAGAAGGCTGCATCGTGGATCTTGTTGCGGAAAAGCCCGGAATTTACCACGGAAAATACGGTGTACCCTGCGAAGTCACAATGTCTTTTAACGATATAAACGATGCGGATTATGACGGAGTATTGGTTCCCGGAGGCTGGGCTCCCGATAAGCTTCGCCGTTTCCCCAAAGTGCTTGAAATTGTAAGGAACATGAACCGCGATAACAAACTCATAGGTCAGATCTGTCATGCCGGCTGGGTTCTGGCATCTGCCGAGGTTCTTCAGGGCAGAAAAGTTACCAGTACTCCGGGCATTAAAGATGACCTGACTCATGCAGGTGCAATCTGGCTTGACCAGCCTGTTGTCGTTGATGGTAACATGGTGTCTGCCAGAAGGCCACCGGATATCCCGGAATACATGAGCGCTTTGGTTGAGGTACTTAACAGGTCATGAAGTGAGTCCTTAGAATCTGATTATGATGATGCCGTAAGGTGCCATGGTCAGGGCGGTGTTCTCAAGCGAGCTCCACTCTTCGCCTGTGTTTAGCTGATATGCGATTCCTTTTGAAGCAATATCAGCGCCGGTTACAGGCACATCGGAAGCTTCTACAGCATCTGTGACAGCTGACAGGTCTATAGTCTTGGCCTCATCTGATGAATTGATAGCCACAAACAGTCTCTCGGAGTCATAGCGGCCGTCCGTGTCTGCTTTGCAAGATCTGATAAAAGCGCAGATATCTGAATCAGAGAGCTCCTTAACCACTTCCGTCTCTCCCCTTGCGATTGCCGGGAAAGTGTTGCGCGCCTTGATAGCTGCCTTTACATAGTTGTAGATGGAGGCCGGATCGTCGTACTGCTGATCTGCTGCCGGATATTTCATCTTAAAGTAGTCCATGGCCTTGGGGCCCTTACACATACCCTCTGCACCGGAGTCTTCTGTCCAGTACATGGGCGCTCTTTTATTCTCGTCCTTACCCGAGCCCTTCATTCCAAGCTCCTCGCCATAGTATATGAACGCATTTCCTGGCATCAGAAGGTTAAGTCCCCAGGAGAGCTTTAGCTTGTCCTCGGAGCCTTTTCCCGTGAAGTATCCTGCACTTCTTGCCATGTCGTGATTTACAAAGAAAGGTGCATCAATTGCTGTTCCCGGTCCGTTTTTTTCAAGTGCTTTCTGGGTGCTCTCAAGAGCCTCTCCATACCTCGATGCCGGTGCTGTACCTCTTGCCACACCTGCGATAACGCCCTCACTTCCCGCATAGTCAAAGTCAAAGAAGCTGTCGATTCCGCTGGCATAGTACTTGTGGTAAGTTGCTGAGTTGGTCCATGCCTCCGCAACGATGTAGGCATCGGGATTTACAGACTTCACCGTATCATTGAGCCATGTCATAAAATCTATATTTGCAGAATCATTTCCTGTATAGTAGTAGGTCACAGCATCAAGCCTGAAGCCGTCAACGCCGTGCTCAAGCCAGAATCCCGTGATATCTGCGATCTCTCTTCGAACAGCATCACTGTCCAGATTAAGATCCGGCATTCCCGACCAGAATCTTGCCTCATAGAAATACTCCGTTCCAGGAAGTGGTTCATAGCCTGCAAGCTGCTCGTTTGCAAAGTTGTAGTATGACAGCTTTGGGCAGTCTATGTAAAATGAAGCGCTGTATTCTCCGTCCTCAAAAGTAATTCCGGGATGATCTTTCAAAAACTCCGCCGCGTCTTTAAACCAGGGATGCTCAACCGATGAATGGTTATAAACCTGGTCAATGATAACTCGAATTCCCCTGTCGTGGCAGGCCTTTATAAGCTCATCAAAGTCCTCCATGGTGCCATATTCAGGGTCGATATCCTTATAATCGGTCACATCATATTTATGATATGTGGGCGATGGCGAAATGGGCATGAGCCATATCTCGTTGCAGCCAAGGTCCGTATCGGTTTCCGGGTTCCCGTCTCCGATATAGTCAAGCTTGTCGATAAGCCCCCTGATATCTCCGATTCCATCCCCGTCGCTGTCGCTAAAGGAATACACAAAGACCTCATAAGTGGTCCTGTACTTATCGTCAATTTCATTTACAGGCAGCACATTCGCAGTCCCCTCTGCGCTCTGCGCTACACTCTCAGCGTTCTGCACATCTGCCTGTTCCCCGGCATTTTCCAAACCGATTTTTCCGCCAATCAATCCGGCAGCTACAACCGCCGCCGTCATAACTACGGCTATTCCCAGGGATATCACTTTTTTGTTAAAAGACATCTCAAACTCCTCCCACTCTCACTAATTATCCAAAGCATCCTTCCAATATGCATCAATTTCTTTTATCTCATAACCGGCGAGTCTTACCCCGTCATAGCAATGCTCAATTGTAAAAAGAGCTTCCGCACCGGTTTTAGTGTCCTCGCTAAATGCCTGACCTGCTCTGAAATTGCCAAGGCTATAGTAAACAAGCATGTTTCCGCCGTCAGGTCTTTTCACAGTCTCTACAGGTTGCACCACATGAGGGTGGGAACCCACCACCACATCGACGCCGCCCTCAGCCATGAGCTGTGCCATGTGCTTCTGATAGTCATCAGGCTCCTTCTCATACTCCTGTCCCCAATGGGCAAATACAATGACGAAGTCCGCTTCGTCCCTTGCACTCTTAAGCTCTTCTACAAACTCTTTTTCCTGCTCCTCTCCCTCCGGAAAGTTATTGAGTAGGAACGAGAAATCATTCTCATTCCCCTGCTCGTTGATGCCATAAGTATATCCGAACAGCGCAATATTCATGCCGTTTCTGGTAATTATCTTATACGCCCTGTTATCGGAATCATAGGCGCTGTGCAGCCCAACACAGGTAATGTTATTTTGCTGCAAAAAACCTGTCGTCACATCTATACCATACAGCCCACGGTCCATGCTGTGGTTGTTTGCACAGGTTGCCACATCAAAACCCGCATCGGCTATGGCTCTTCCGACACCAATAGGAGTCCCGAAGGACGGATACCCTCCAACAACAGATGCCTTGTCCACCAGCATAGTTTCCAGCTGGATCACAGAAACATCGGCTTTTCTGATGTCTTTTTCAAAAGGCTTGTATAAAAAATCATAATTGCCGCCTGCTACGCTCTCGCCGTAAAGATATATATCCTCATGGATTATATTATCACCAAAGCAGGCAAAGCTCACCGTGTTATCCATGTTTTTAAGGCCAAAGGACTGCCAGCTCCAAAGGCAGGCTTTGTCGTTAACATCCTCCGTCAGGAGAAAAGCGCTGTTCTTCTCCATGACCTTCATCCTGACAACCACAGGGCCTATGTCAGATGCGCACCACTTCTGAGTCACGGTGCCATCTTTATTTATATCATAGATAAAGATGTGCTGGCTGTAGCTCTTTTCATCAGATGTGATCCAGTAAGGTCTTGCCGGGCCGTACTTCCCCCTTTTCCACAAAAGAGCTATCAGCTCCTCATCACCATCTCCGTCAAGGTCAGTTACAAAGGCGTCCTGAACTTTTAAGCCTCTATCAGACTTATAGAGGATTCTGCCATCTGCTGATGTCAGAGTCAGCTCTTTTTCCGAGAGCAGAAGAGTCTTTTGGCCCGCGAGCTCTAACCTCTTCTCCTGCCAGGTAAAGCCGCCCGGGATATAATTTAGAGCAAATAAACAGCAAAAGGCCGCCACTGCTCCGATGAGCAGTAGCAGCCACAATATCTTTTTCCGGTTTTTAGCAGATGCCGGCCTCTCCATCATCCACCTATTCTGTAGCTCTGAGTCCACTTTGGCTGGTCAGGTGCAGGCTCTGTTTCAACCCATTCCCAGTTATCATCAACATATCCGCCTCTTAAGATCTGACGCCACTCGCTGTCGGTCATTCTGTCGGACATAGGTGCTTCAAACTGGTAGAAGCTGTAAACACTTCCGCTTCCAACGTGGAGTTCGCCGTCGATAGGAAATACCACGTACATGGTCTGGGCATAGCCTGTTCCAACTTCGAGGATGCTTCCGTTGGGGTCTGTTGCAATATCAGCAATAACGGGGCATGGCACGTTCTCAGGGTAAACCTGCTCCTGAGTATCATCAGGGTTGTTTACCTCATTCCAGAAGTGCTCGATATATCCACCGTAGTTTCTTATCCACTCGTAGTCGTCATCAGAGAGGGACTCAGCCTTTAGCTCTTTTTCTGAAATCTCAAGGAGCCTCTGGGCAATCTCTGAGAGACGGTTAAGGTTATCCTCATCTCTCTCGCTGAGCATTCCCAGATTTGCAAGGCCTTTCAAGGTGTTGTTTGAAAGGAAGATGAATCTGCTGTAGATCTTGGGCTCAGGATCAACATATCCTCTGTCATCCGGTGGAGTGTCGTATCCGCCGCCCATCTCAGCCATTACTGACTTAGAGTAGAGGATGGTGTCGTGCTTGAGCTCTGCAAATGAACCTGCAAAGCACTCGAGATTTCTTTTATCCCACTCTGCACTCTGCATGAACATAGGATAGCCCTCGCCCTTAGACTCAAACAGAGGTCTTAAGGTGTTCAGCCAGCCTGCATAGAGACTGTTGTTCCAGATCTTGGGATCTTCATTGTTAAAGTGCTCAGTGGCAGCACTCATGTTCTTCTCGTAATTTTCAAATTCATATGCACCCTGCTCTTTCAGGATTGCTACAGCCTGGTCGGAGCCTAGAGCTGCAGCGGTATCCAGTGTATCAGGCAGATATCTTCTATCGCCGTTTGAGTTTTCTTTTACCGCACTGAAGATGAGCTTTTGCATGATCGCTGCATCCACAGTAAATCTCTGGCCCATGAAACGGAAAGATGGGATCACGGGATCATCACCTTCCATGACCGGAATGGAATTTACTGCCGGAGGATCAAGCTCTTTTGCTGCTAAAAAGACCTTTGCAAAGGCCGTATCGTCTGATGAAAGGGTCGCAGCATCAGGCACTGAGCCGTAGCACTGCTCGATTACTGCTGAAAACTGGTCGTATCCGGGATCGTCCGATGCACCGGCAAAAAAGGATGTAACTGAGTAAATACTCTTCCAGGCCTCATCATCGTTTGCAAGGGCGCTGCTTATAAGGCATGCGCTTCTGACCATATCCTCGTCATCAAGCGCCATAGGGATGCGTCCGTACCACATCATGGCCTTAAAATATTTCTCAAGCTGCTCATCGCCTTCATAGTAGCCTCTTGGTTTGTACTGGGTGTAGTCCTCCTTAAGGCCCGAAACAACGCAGTCATCAATAGCTTCGGCGCCGTTTATCTTGTCAACCTCAGCCTTGACTGCGGCTGCGAAATCCGCGTCATCTACAGGAGCAGCTACAGTCTCATCCTGAAGGTATGCTCCTACGTAAAAGAGCTCTAAGTTTCTAAGTGCTGCACCCTCCCACTTTGTGCCCTTTAAGGCATTGTACTGCTCTGTGCTCTTTGCAAGCATCTGGGCGCTGAGCTCTTTGAGCTTGTCAGCAAGATAATCTTTCTCTGTGTTCTTCATCAGATGTGCAAAGTACAGGTGATAAGTATGCATCAGAGAATCTACGGTTACAAAGTTTGGGAAAAAGAAATAACGATTGTCCTCATAAAGCTCGTAGAACTCATCATGGCCGCTGTCTTTCTTGATAGCAAAGCCGTTTTTAACAAGCGCATCCCTAAGGAGCGTCGGATCGTTCCACTCAGATTTGTACTGAGGCTCAAACAGATATGCATAGTCCGGATGGTAAGTTACATTTGAAAAATCCGGAGCGACCTCATATGGCTCCACGCTTGGAACCAGAGCTTCATCGTAATATATCTCCTCCTCATCTCCAAGAAGAGATGGAAGTTTGCCGGTTGCTGAAGTGTTTGAAGCGCCATCCTGCTGGGCATTTGCAGATGTATCAGTTTGCGCTGCGCCATCTGCATCCTCACTTGCTTCCTGCGCCGCCTGATCCTGCGTCTCTCCCCCGGACTGCTCATTAGCGCTGTTTCCTGCCGCTCCGCATGCAGTGCACAACATGGTCATAGATAATAGCATCGAAAGTACACGTCTTTTCATAATACACTTTCCTCCTCTACCACATTATAACCAAAAAAACTCCCCGGTAAAACCCGGGGAGTTCTGGAATAATTATCTTTGTTTTACATCTCTGCGCTTGCGCTCTCAGAAGCCATCTCTTTCTTCTTAGCAAGATACTTCTTGATTGCCTTGTACTCAAGGAATGCGATCAGAGCAAGAAGAAGTGCATCTACAGCATAGAGGATCTTAACCCATGTAGGAAGTCCTGTGTTTATGTTCTTGTCATAAGCGCGGCTGTTAACAACAGTGTAGAGAATGTTCTTGGAAGCCTGTCTCATGGCAATAACTGATGTAGCAGAAGTCTGATCTGTAACTGTTGACTGAGGTGTCTCGTATGTAGCAAGCATCAGATCACAGCCGTTTCTGATCATTCTGTCTGAATCCTGGTAACCGTAGCCACCGAAGTAGTCAGTCTCTGCAAGGCCTCTGAAGCCCCACTCGCCACGAAGTACTGTGTTAAGGAGCTCTGAGCAAGCCTCAGCGGGAACTGTTCCGATGTTGTTGAAAGCTACCATGGTTGCTGCAGGGTTTGACTTCTTGAATGCGATCTCGAAGGACTTAAGGTAAACTTCACGAAGTGACTGCTCATTGAGCCATGTGCAAAGGAAGCCTGTTCTGTTGGTCTCCTGGTCATTGGTTGCAAAATGCTTAACGTATGAGTAAACGCCGTGAGCTCTTGCTCCGTCTACAGCTTTAGCGCACATCCAGCCTGCGAGAACGCCGTCCTCTGAGTAGTACTCGAAGTTACGTCCTGCAAAAGCGCTTCTGTGTGTGTTGGTAGCAGGTGCATACCAACCTGAAACATCCATTTCATCAGCCATCTGTCCGATTGAATCACCGAATGCATATGCAAGATCCTTATTCCATGTGCAAGCAATCATTACTGCTGCAGGGAATCCGATTGAACCCTGGCCTGTGAAGTTGTTGTTGATGGAAGCAGGTCCATCACAGTCATATGTCATGACTTTGTCTATAGAATCAACTGCTGATGTCTCATATCCGCCGAGAGCGATAAGGGTGTTCATCTCTGATACGGTGAGCTCATCAAGCAGTGAATCCCACTTAGCATCGTCATAGTCTACGCCGCGGAGGTCAGCAAGCTTAACTCCGTTCTTGGCGCCTGTTGTAGGCATTACGTCTGCATCGTTGTTGTATGCAGTAGGATCATAGTTAGTCTCGTTAAAGTATGTAGCCTTGTAAGCATCTGACATCTCAGTTGTTGCAGGTGCCTTTGTAGCCTCATCATAGTTAGCAAATCCGTCTGCTCTTGAGAGATATGTAAATGAATCTCCCTCAGCAAATCCGAACTGGTTTGTTGCTGCAACGAAGTCAGACTCACGCTTGTTTGACTCGTCGTAAATAACCTTTGTATCAACGGTTACGTTCTCACTTGCGATCTTGTTGTGAGCATCTGTGTTGATTGAGATTTCGTAGTCTCCTGCCTCAAGTACGTAGCATCCCTCACCGTATGTGTCATAGGAAGCCATATCTTCAAGGGCAAAAGAGATATTTACAGTCTCTGAAGCTCCTGCCTCAAGAAGGCTTGTCTTCTCAAATGCAATGAGGTTTGCAGCTGACTTCTCAATTCCGCCGTTTGTATAAGGAGGATTGTAGTAAACTTCAACTACGTCCTTACCGGAGGCGCTGCCTGTGTTTGTAACTGTTACGTCAAAAGAAACTGTCTTGCCGTCGTTGTTTACAGGACCCATCTCCTGAGTGAAGGTTGTGTATGAAAGGCCGTATCCGAAAGGATATACAACAGCGCTGTCATAATCAAACTCCATGTTGCCTGCCTCTGCCTCAGCAAAAGCTGTCTCATAGAATCTGTATCCGACATAGATACCCTCTACATAGTTAACGAATGTAGGATAAGCCATTCCGCCCTCAGCGAACATGTTCTCATATCCGAATTCTGTCATGTTTGTGTAATCAAAGTCGCCAAAGTTGTTGGCTGTAGGTGTTGCATGAAGGTCAGCTACGAATGTATCTGCTGTCTTACCTGAAGGATTAACCTGACCTGCAAGGATCTCACCAAGTCCGTCAAAGCCTGTCTGACCTGTTCCCGGGCAGTAAATAACTGACTTAATCTGTGAGTAGTCATTTACAAAGCCAAGCTCCATAGCATTAGCTGAGTTTACAATAACAATAACCTTGCTGTAGTCTGATGTAACCTTGTCAAGAAGAGCCTGTTCTCTGTTTGAGAGCTCAAGGTATGACTTGTTTGCATCAAGGTCATCAGCCTGCTCTGAGTAACGTGTTCCTGTTCCTCCGAACCAGCTGTTAGGATCATAGTTATATGTGTCTTCGCCGTCATAGTTTACAGGAAGATCGGCGCCCTCACCACCTGAACGGGCGATGAAGAAGATTGCTGTGTCAGAATAGTCTTTTGCTGATGTAAAGAGGTCCCCATACTCATCAATTGTAGGCTCCGGAATTGTCCAGTCCTGACCCATCATTCCAACTGAAGGTCTTGAATCTCTCCAGCCTTTGTAGAAGTCTACGAGTTCCTGGTTGTACTCGATTCCTGCATCTGTAAGTCCCTGAAGGAAATCAACTGTAGGATATGCTGCTGAGAGCGCTCCTGAACCGGTTCCGCCGTAGATAGGATTGGTTGAAGACCATCCGAATACGTTTACCTTTGTTCCTGATGCAAGAGGAAGTGCTGCGGAATCATTCTTTAAAAGAACTATTCCCTCCTCTGCGATCTGTGTGCAGAGCTCTTTTGCCTGCTCAGAGGACTCCTCGGAAATCTTTCCGCCGCCCATTGCCATGTTTACCATGGAATACATAGGTACCAGTAAGATATTGGTAACAACAAGTACCAGTGTCAAAAGAAATACAAGCCATGCCTGCTTTCTTACGAAGCCCTTCAAAGGCTTCTTGATCTTGATTGCTGCGATTGTGCAGATGATTGCTGCGACAAGTACCACGCCGATAATCACCAGCTGTGGGATCATTGTGTTAAGTACTGCAATGACGTCCGCAATGTTGATTTGTAACATATTCTTTTTCTCCTTCCCATTAAAAAAGCTTGTTATTTTACTCGGCGCTCTTTGGTGTCTCGGGGAATATTATCTTGTTAACAAAGAAGAATACCACCATTGACACTCCGCCGTTTAAAACCGTAGTTCCGATGTTGTAAACCCAAGCAGGAACAAACTTTCCTGCAACAGCTACCCATATGCAGTTGATGGAATTTACTATGCAGGTGATAACGATAAACGCCAGCACATACCATGCAATCTGCTTTCCGGGCTTTTCGTGATTTCTGAACACGAAGAGCTTCTGGATCGGGAAATTTATACACTCGCCGATGATCATTGCGATCATGTAGGCTGTGAAGTAAGCAAGTCCGCCATGAGCCTGGTCATATCCCAGGATGTTCCACTGGAAGGTCTCTCCAAAGAGTGTCAGCGGAATTCCCGGCCAGCCAAAGCTGCGATCTCCAAGAAAGGCAAATGCAGCCGGCAGGAACGTTAGCAGCAGGTACTTAAATACCGTGATGGCGTTACTTACGATAACGAAGAGTCCGCCTTCCCTGACCCACTTGGCTATGGCAGGATGCTTTGTAGCAAAATCATTCCAAAATTTCATTTCTTAAATCCCTCACTTTTTCATCTTTGCCTCATAGGCTTTGTTCTTCTTGCTGTTTCTAAAGTATCCGCCTATTACGGCTCCAAGTCCCTTAAAGAAGTGTCCGTTCACAAGATTTACGATTCCGTCCACCATCTCCATGCTAACGGCTCCGCCGGTCATCTTGGCCATAGCCCTGAAAGGCATGTTGTAGATAAAAAGAGTGTTCAGATCCGGGATACCTTTGTCGTCAGCCTTTTTCTTCATGGCTGTAAGGCGCCCATACGCAAATCTTGCAAGTCCGCTCTTTGCGTAATACATCTGGCACAGAGCATCGTTCCTTGTGAGCTCTCCGCTCCACTTTCCATCAGGTATCGGTCTTCCAAGAAGTTCCTCAAACTCTGAGTCCTTAACATTCTCGATCTTTCCTGTATAGTAGGAAGCCATCTTCTCTTTATCGTAAGGGCAATCCAGTGTAGTTCCCCTGATCTCGACATCTGCACAGGCTCTGATATCTGCGCTGCTGCTTCCTATCATCACCCTGTACTTTCCGCCTTCAACTTCCCATTTACCGGTCTTTACGTCGTAATAGCGGAATGATTTATCGTCAAAAGAGATTGTGACCTTCTGACTTTCACCGGCTTTCAAATAAACTTTCTTAAAGCCCTTTAGCTCTTTTGCCGGTCTGAAGACCTTTCCGTCAGGGAGGGATACATAGAGCTGTGCAACTTCTGCTCCGTCCTTATCACCTGTGTTTGTCAAGGTAAAAGACACTCCGCTTTCATCTGCCGTAATGTCTGAATATAAGAAGTTCGTGTATGAAAGTCCGAAGCCAAAAGGATAAAGCACAGGAACATCAGCCGTATCATAGTATCTGTAGCCTACGTAAAGGCTCTCTCTGTACTCTGAAGATCTCTCCCTGCTTGGGTAATAGCGGTAAGCAGGTGTATCCTCATGTCTTCTGGGTATTGTCTCTGAGAGCTTACCTGAGGGATTGACCGCTCCTGTAAGGATATCCAGAGTAGCTCCCGCTCCTGCCTGTCCGTTAAGGTAGCAGTGGAGAAGCGCCTTGAAGTAGTGGTGCCAGGGCATCTCGATTGCTGAGCCTGCGCTGATGACACCTACGAGGTTTGCATTGACCTGTCCAAGTTCCTGAAGAAGATTTATCTGATTCTGAGGGATTCTCATGTGGGTTCTGTCCATTCCCTCAGATTCCGAGTTCTCATTAAGTCCAAAGAAGAAAAGAACTATATCAGCCCTTGAAGCAAGATCAAGAGCTTCTTTTTTGGTCTGTGCATCCTCTTCTCCGCTCCTTGAATATCCGCGGCTCATGCCCACAACCTGGAGATCATAGCCTTTAACCATCTCTGAAATGGTCTCAACCCTGGTCGGATTAACAAGTGAAGATCCTGCTCCCTGATATCTTGGAACAAAGGCGAAGTCGCCGATTATTGCAACCTTGGCTCCCTTATTAAGAGGAAGAATGTTGTCTTCATTCTTTAACAGGATTGCGCTCTCAGCTGCTGCCCTTCTGGCAATATTGTGATGCGCATTCTTATCAAAATCTTCTTTTCTGCCCTTTGCATTTGCAGATAGAGTAATAACTGCATCCAGGAGCTCATCTACTCTCTCATCGAGGTCTTTTTCCGAAATCTTGCCGGAACTTACTGCCGCAACAAGCTCTCTTGCTGAATCCAGACCCGGATTTGGCATCTCGAGGTTTGAACCTGCTGCAACTCCGAGTGCGTGGTCATTACTTGCACCCCAGTCGGTAATTACGATTCCGTCAAATCCCCACTCATCTCTGAGGATCTCTTTTAACAGATGTTTATTCTCATTGGCGTAGGTGCCGTTGACCTCGTTGTAAGCCGACATGATTGTCTTAGCGCCGCCCTCTTTAACTGCTATTTCAAAGCCTGTGAGGTATATCTCTCTTAAGGTTCTTTCATCCACAACGGAGTTCATGGCCATTCGGCGAAGCTCCTGTGAATTTACCGCAAAGTGCTTGGGGCAGGCATATACGCCCTGTGACTGGATTCCTCTTACATAGGAAGCTGCCATCTTGCCCGCAAGGTACGGATCCTCCGAGAAATATTCGAAGTTCCTTCCGCAGAGAGGACTTCTCTTTATATTAAGACCGGGTCCCAAAAGGACGTTCACGCCCTCTGCCATCGCTTCTTCTCCGAGGGTCTCACCAAGGGTTTCACCAAGGTCCTCATCCCAGCTGTTAGCAATTGTTGCTGCTGTTGGGAAGCATGTTGCAGGAAGCGACTCGTTAAGTCCAAGATGGTCTCCCGCTCCGGCCTGCTTTCTGATACCGTGAGGTCCGTCTGAACAAAAGATTGAAGGAATTCCTACTCTTTCAAAATCTCTTGTCTCCCACTCGCCCTTTCCGCTAAGGAAAGCTGCCTTCTCTTCTATTGTCATTTTTGAGATAATGTCCTGATGTTTCACGATCTTACTCCTTTCTCATGACTTTATCCTAGCACGCAAAAAAAATCGTGCCGTTTTTGTCACAAACGGTACGATTTTTGTCATGAACGGTAATTAAATTATCTGGAATGTTTTTCCTTCTTTTCCTCGTACATGGCGTCATCCATGCGCTTTAGGAAGTTATCGATGGAGTCGTGAGCCGGCTCATAAATGCTGCCCCCAAGAGATAATGAGAGCTTATATCTTCTCTCCTCAGTTTCATTGAAAAGTTTTAACTCGTCCCTGATGCCGGTGATAATGCTCTGAAGCTGTTTTTCTGAGACTCCCTTGATAAGAATTATAAACTCATCTCCGGCAAATCTCAGTGCCACTGCCTTGTCAGGCTTTCCGAAAGTAATGATTCTTGCCACATCTATCAGGGCTTCATCACCATAGGAATGTCCGTAGGTATCATTGATCTGTTTAAAATAGTCCACATCGATCATGATTCCGCCAAGGTTGTTTTTCTCCCTTGTGCTGGTCTCAAGAAAATAGTCAAGATAGGCTCTGTTGTATAGTCCCGTCAGCTTATCGAGGTATGAAAACTCGTTCTGAATGGACATATAGATTGCTGTAAGTCCTACTGCTGTGGAAATCCACATCAGTGATACTCCGTAGAGCAGTACCTGTATAGCACATCCGATGATGATCGGACCAATCATAAGATAGAGCGGGAAAAACCTGATCTTTCCATATTTGTGTTCATAACCCTTGTAAATAAAGATGCTTAAAATAACATATCCGATATCAACAATGTAGTAAACATAGCTAAATGGCAGTCTATGATACACATTAAGTTCATCAATCTTAAAGACGATCGGAATGAACATGTTTACCAGCGCTATAAGTGCCATGATCACTGCCGGTATAAACACATAAGTATATAGCTTTTTCACCCTGGCCATGGACCGGTACAGCTTAAGATCCTCATAAAGGCACCAGGAAGAGACAAAAAGAGGATTAGCCACAAAGCAGAACGTGTTGGTCAGCAAATTGACCACCCACATACCGGGTGTATTTATCCCATCCACATAAAAGGATACAAAGTCCACAGCGCATGCCACCATGGTAAGAATAACTATTACTGTATATATCCTGAATTCCGGGTGCTTATCGTCCGATAGCCTGATCCTGCTGCTGATAAGAAGAGCAATGAGCAGTATAAAACCCATAAAATCAGATGTTGCTATAGCTTCTATATTCATAAAGTGCCTCCGCGAGGTATTAAAATCTTAAGCTCAAACCAGTTCTTGTTTACGTCAAAAGTGACAGTTCCATGATATTTATCGACAGTATAGCGTATACTCTTTAACCCAAAACCGTGACTTGTTTTATCGGCTTTTGTTGTCACAGGGTAACCATTCTTTATCTTTATCTGGTTTTCACAATAGTTATTTATCTGTATTATAACAAAATTCTTCTTTGGTGACACAGACAGATGGATCAGTCTCTTTTCAGGGTCCTCAATGAGTGTAACGCTCTCTATTGCGTTATCCAGGGCGTTTCCAAAGATTGTACAGATGTCCGCCACATGCATGAAATCCAGAATGTTGCCGTCTGCCACGCAGGTCACCTTTATGTTGTTGGCCCTGCAGCTCATCATTTTTCCGGCGATAAGTGTGTCAAGGACGCTGTTTCCCGTCTCCAGCTCGGGGCTGTAGGACTCAAGCTCCTGCTCCATCTCATCTATCCATTTCTGGCGCTGCTCATCGCTCATCTCGGCGCGAAGCCCTGCAATCTGATGCTTGAGATCATGATATTTTATATTGATCATGTCAAAAGTTGTCTGGTAGTTTCTGTACTTATCATATTGGGCCTTTAACATTGAGTGGATGTTACTCAGCTCTTTTTCCGCAAGAAGCTCACAGATACGGCTCTGATAGACGTAGAGGATCATGATCCCGGCAACGTCAACAAGAGTTCTTATGTAGAACACATCGGCAGCAACACCTGCCGAGAAGGGGGTGTTGGAGAAAATAAAGCTCAGATTACTGAAAGCGAAGATGGCTGCTGCAATGGCAATCGCCGCCATAAGCTCACGGGTATTTATCTCCAGCTGAAAAATCCCTCTGGTTATGCTCTTTTCCATGTGATGAGCCCAGATATACACAAAGGCATAAACAACAATGAGGATGATGATCTGAAGTATCTGCGAGTCATTGATCTTTGCAAAAAAGCATGCCAGCTGCCACTCCAGGGACGCAGCAAGCTCAGCCAGAAGAAACGCCCTGGCGCAGTAATAGCCGACGACATTTACCGTATCCTCGCAGACGCTGTACATGAATACGAACATAAAAAACACAGCCATCAGCATGCAGGGAACCCACATGAACAGCGGAAGATCTTTTGTAAACACGAGAAAAAGAGACTGCACAATGAGTGCAATTACTGAGATCAATATAAATTTGTTCCTGCTCACCTTGCGCTTAAGAACAAGGCAATAGATGAAACAGGCCAGCCACTCTGCTATGGCTGTGTATAGTCTTGGTATATCCTGATAATAATTCTCCATATTATGATCCTGCCATATAATCCGTCAGCGCCGCCATGAAGTCGTTTTTCCTGGCACGGCTGATAAGGAGCTGCTTACCTGCTATGATGCACGCACCCTTCTCAACGCCGTCCACATACTTGAGGTTCACCAGATACCCCTTGTTGCTCCTGAAAAAATTGTAGGGTGCAAGCTGCTGCTCAAAGTCCGAGAGCTTGGCTCTTATGGTAAACTCTCCTGCCCCGGTGTAGAAATTTAAGTTATGTCCCTGGCTCTCTATATAAAAGATATTGTCTATATCAAGCTTTTTCACACCGGAGGACATCTCTATGGAAATGATGTTGGAATCCTCTTTTTTGACCCTGCCAAGTGCTCTGTCGAGCTTTTGCGAAAAGGCAAAGTAGCTCACGGGCTTAAGGACATAGTCAAGGGCATCAACCTGATACCCTCTTATGGCATAATTAGTCATGTTAGTGATAAACATGATGACCACGTTCTGATCAAGCTTTCTGATCTCCTCCGCCGCCGTCATGCCGTCCATGAGCTTCATCTCTATGTCCATCAGGATGATATCAAACTGACCCTTATAGCCGTTTGTTATCTCATCTCCGTCCTTAAACCTGGTGATCTTGAAATAATTACCGCTCTCCTGCTGATACTTATTCACAAATTCGGTAAGCTGCTCAGCGTAGGAATCTTCGTCCTCTACGATTGCAAGATTTATCATCTGTAATCTCTCCTGTCTCTGATACGAATTATTATACACTATTTTTGCATTCTTCATTTCTATTGCTATAATGTGTGTATTATGAAGATACAAAACACATTGTACATTATGAATATAGATATACTTGAGGATCTGGCGAAGTTTGATATCTGGTATGATAAGATGCCTGATTTCAGGAAAAGAAAAATAGATGCCCTTAAGCCTCATCGTTCTAAGCTGTTATCTCTTGGGGCTGGAATTTTACTGGATACAGCCATGAAAGATGCAGGCATCAGCAGCTATGAAATAGAGCTATTAGAGAATGAGAAGCCACGAATTAAAGGGATGAGAGATGTCTTTTTTAACATATCCCACTCAGGCGAAATGGTTGTTCTTGGCATTTCAGATAAGGAAATTGGGGTGGATGTTGAGAAGGTCAAGCACTTTAAGGAGAGCCTTATCAATTATGTATTTATGCCACAGGATCAGGAACTGGCAAAAGAGCTGATGAAGAGCGAAAGTGATAAAGACAAAGTCTACACGAGGCTCTGGACCGTCAAGGAGAGCATCATGAAATACAGCGGAAAGGGAATCTCTCTTTCGCCAAAGAGTATTCTTTTGAGGCTTGAAGACGGCAAAATAAAGGCCTCATCAGCCGCGTGCGACTGTGAGGCGCTTAATCTGATGCCGTATGAAATCGATGATTATCAGATAACTGTCTGTTCAGAGTACGAGGATTTTACTCTCCTGAAGCCATTTTGAGTTCTTCTTCGTGGAGCTCCTGAATCTCATCTACTGCGGAAAGCATGGGTTTAACGTGCTTTCCTTTTATTTTTCTGTCAACATAGTTCTGTGTTATCTTCATTACTGTTCCCGATAGAGCAAGAACACCTATAAGGTTTGGAATGGCCATCATTCCGTTAAAGGTATCCGAAAGATCCCAGGCAAGTGTAAGGTCCATGGTTGCACCAACCATGATGAAGATTACGAATATCAGCTGATAGATCTTGGCTGACCTGGTACCAAAGAGATACTCAAAAGCCTTGCTTCCGTACTGGCTCCAGCCAAGTACAGTTGAGAAAGCAAAGAACAGGATCGCAATGGCAATAAATGCTGCTCCGGCACGTCCGTATACTGTTGAAAATGCCTCTGCAACAAGTGCTGTTGATACTGCATCGGAAATAACTTCACCGGTATCAAGATTAACAAGTCCGCTGGAAAGAACAGCAAAAGCTGTAAGTGAGCATACGATGATGGTGTCCGCAAATACCTCGAAGATTCCCCACATTCCCTGAACTACAGGCTCTCTTACGTTTGAAGAGGAGTGAACCATAACGGAAGATCCAAGACCTGCTTCGTTTGAGAATACGCCACGCTTCATTCCCCACTGCATAGCATAAGCAACTCCGCCACCTACGATTCCGCCGCCAACTGCTCTCATTCCGAAGGCTCCCTTGATAATGGAGGTAAGTACAGCACCTGCCTTATCTATATTGAGAACAATGATGACAACCGTGCACACCAGGTATATTACAGCCATGAAAGGAACCAGCCTCTCTGTTACGGATGCGATTCTTTTAAGACCACCCACAATAACGAGGCCTGCCAGTGCCATAAGGATCGCGCCTGTGAATATGTGAGGTATTCCAAAGGCTGAATTCATGTTGACTGCGATGGAATTGATCTGGCTCATGTTGCCGATACCAAAAGATGCAATAACGCAGAATATGCTGAACATGACAGCAAGAAATGCGCCGATATGAGCAAAGCCCTTTTTGGAGCCAAGGCCGTACTTGAGGTAGTACATGGCACCTCCGCACCACTCGTTGCGCTCATTCCTTCTTCTATAGTAAATACCGAGGACATTTTCAGAGAAGTTGGTCATCATTCCGAAGAATGCCACGATCCACATCCAGAAGATCGCTCCGGGACCGCCTGAAAGAATAGCCGCTGCAACACCTGCGATATTGCCTGTTCCGATGGTTGCTGCCAGCGCAGTGCAAAGACTCTGAAACTGTGAGATCTGGGTGTCATCCTTGCCTGTGTGGGCTGTGACATGCTTGTCCTTAAAGATTCCGCCGATGGTACTCCTGACCCAATGCTTAAAATGTGATATCTGGAATACCCTGGTAAGGATTGTCATTAATATGCCGGTTCCCACAAGCAGGATCAGCATGGGAAGTCCCCATACAAAACCATTTACCGCACTGTTTACGCTCTCAACGCTGCTAAGAAAATTGCCCATATACATCTCCTCCTAAAACCACGATAAAGCAAAAAGGCGCACGAAATGAATCGAAACGCCTTTGTTTTGAGATAGTATATCATACTGCAATGCATTAAAGCAATAAAGATTTTCAATTAATCATCAAATAGTGGTGTGGAGAAATATCTTTCTGCCGTATCAGGTAACACGGTCACTACTGTCTTGCCGGAGCCAAGCTTTTTAGCAAGTTTCATGGCTGCTGCCACATTGGTTCCGCTGGATATTCCGCACATAAATCCCTCAAGTCTTGCCAGGTCCTTGGATGTATTGATGGCTTCATCATCAGTCACAACACAGATGTGGTCAATAATTGACTGGTTTAAGATATCGGGGATAATGCCGTCGCCGATGCCCATCTGCATATGGGTTCCGATGTTACCGCCCGCAAGGATAGCTGCGTTTTCAGGCTCAGCTGCCCATATCTCGATATCTGGGTATTTCTCTTTTAACACTTCACCTATACCTGTGAGGGTTCCACCGGTACCGATTCCTGAGCAGAAACCGTGGATAGGCCTATCTGCCTGCTCAAGGATTTCAAGCGCTGTACCATTCTTGTGTGCCAGGGTATTGTTGGGATTCTCAAACTGCTGAGGTACAAAGACCTTTGGATTCTCATCGCGCATCTTAAGAGCAGTCCTTAGGCACTCGTCTATACATTTGCCTATATTGCCGTCGTCATGGATAAGAACAACCTCTGCACCGTAATGCTTAATGAGTTTTCTTCTCTCCTCGCTGACAGAATCAGGCATGATGATTATGGTCTTATAGCCTCTGACTGCTCCAACCAGCGCAAGACCGATTCCCTGATTGCCACTGGTGGGCTCAACAATTATTGTGTCCTCATGTATAAGTCCCTGCTTCTCAGCCTCTACTATCATGTTAAGAGCAGTTCTGGTCTTGATGGATCCGCCGATATTGGTTCCCTCAAACTTAACCAGTATCTCGGCGCTGTCCTCTCCTGCCATCCTTCCAAGCTTAACCAGCGGAGTATTCCCAACTGCATCAAGTACGTTCTCATAAACCATTTGAGCGCTTATCTCCTTCCAACAAATACCTATGCAAAGAATAATACAACAAAAGGCTGAAACCATCTAGATTTCAGCCTTTTATAATGAGCAGGGGAAGCAGGATTCGAACCCGCATGAACGGTTTTGGAGACCGTGATACTAGCCATTGTATGATTCCCCTATTCAGCTTATGTGGCTTTCTTAACGCGAACCACGAAAGCTATTGTAGCATCTATATTGAATCCTGGCAAGAGCAAATATAAAGTTTTTTAATTTATTTTTATGTCTACAAAAATTCTTAAGAATTCTATCGTAAATCTTAAGATTTTTCGACGGTAAATCTTAAGAATTTGCTTTTATAATATCTCCTGTCGTGAGGATATTCTTCCTTGCCAACATATCACAGCTAATTGCTGTCGTGGCGGTTTTTCGCCATTTATCCAACACTCCTTGCAAGAAGACATGAAAAACAGTAATACGAGGTAATTTAATGAAACAATCAAATATAGAAAACACTGTAACAACCATGAACTATTTAACTGCTACCGGGCCAGTTGCTGTGGGTATGACAAACGACTACATGTTCCGCATTGTCTTTCAGGAGAACAAGTATGCTTTAAAAGGGCTAATAGCTTCTGTACTACATCTGGATCCTGAAACTATCGAGGACATTGCCATCTCAAATGAAATAAAGCCCGGTCAGAGAATAACCGATAAAGAATATCGCATGGACATATTGCTATTAATGAACAATTCCCAAACTATAAATCTTGAGATGCAGCTACGAAACCAGGGTAACTGGAAGCATCGTTCACTTGCATATCTGTGTCGAGAGTTTGACAACCTGGATCATGGCGATGATTACGATAATGTACAACCCACATATCAGGTTGGGTTTCTTGGTTTTTCTCTCTTTGAGGACCACCCTGAATTCTGTGCAAGATACCAGATGCGCAATGAAAAAGATGGATACCTATATACTGACAGGTTCAATCTGATTGTGATAGAATTAATGCATGAAGAACTCGCAACAAAGGAAGACATCGCCTGCGGTATCGATAAGTGGGTACGTCTTTTCAAAGCAAAGACATGGGAGGATCTTAAGATGGTAGCACAAGATAACCCTTATATGACTTCTACTGTTGAATCAATGTATCTCTCAAACACAGACAGAAATATCCTGAAAGTTGCAAGGGAACGTGAAGATTTTCTTCGCAGCCAGGCTTATAAGGATAAGAAGCTTAAAACCCAAGAAGCAGAAATTAAATCTCTGACTTCTGAAGTTGACCGCCTTCGCAAGTTATTAGAGGATAATGGTATAACTCCATAACAAATTGATCAAAAATAAACACCAGCTCATCACGAGCTGGTGTTTATTTTTTGATTGCCTTAAAGACTCTTTATGCTGTCTGTCTTGAAGATGAACTTAACACTGCTGTTCTCTTCTTCGCTTGATCCGCCGAAGCTGTTGTAGCTCTTGCCGGCCTCCTGGATAGCGCTCATTCTGTCAGCGAAATCTGAAAGGTCACCGTCGAATGCTTCATAAAGTCTCTTGATTCCTTCTTCATCAAGCTTGATCACGCCGTCGAGAAGCTGCTGCATACCGTCCTCAAGTGTTACAACGCCGTCGTCGAGCTGCTTAGCGCCGTCATTAAGATCTTTTGCACCATCATTGAGGTCGCCTGCACCCTTAAGGAGTTCCTGTGCTCCGCTGTTTAGCTGGCCGGCACCATCCCTGAGCTCTGCTGCTCCGCTATCGAGCTTCTTAGCGCCATCGCTTAACTGATTTACACCATCGCTGAGTTTGCCGTTGTTTGATGTGAGTTCATTTGCTCCCGCTGCAAGCTTGTTGGCTCCTGCGTTCAGATCGCCAAGTCCTCCGTCAAGCTGGTTTACGCCATCAGAAAGGCTCTTTGCACCTGCTGCAAGTTTTTTGGTTCCTTGAGAGAGAGCTGTTGTTGAGCCAAGGAGTCTGCTCAGCTGAGCCTGCTCTTTTTCTGTAAGTCCCATCTGATCTGCCATACCAAGGACTTCATCAATTGATGCTATCGCAGCCTGTGTTGCGCCGAGAAGTTTGTTGTAGTCCTCAACTAAGGCAACACCTTTCTTTAATGATATAGCGCCTTCAGCATACTGCTTATAGCCACCGGCTGCCTTCCTGTACATACCGGCTGCCTGTTGAGCACCTGTAAGCTGTGTCTTTGTTTCATTAAGCTCTGTTTTGGTATTATCAAGTTCCTTTTGAAGATCAGCGATCATCTTCTCGTAATCATCAGCTGTCTTGTTACTTTCGCCAAGCTGAACATTTGATGTCTCATCAGCAGATGTTCTTAAAATGGCATCAAGGCTTACATTTTCTTCGTCATCATCATCACCATCTTCATCATCTTCTTCATCATCGTCCACATCATCAAGCTTAGGAACAGGCTCATTTGAAGGTTCGGGGTTTGTTACATCCTGTGAAAGCGGAACCTGTGTATCAGGAATCTCCACAGTCTCTTTTCCATCCTCATCGTCACCATCCTCATCGTCGCCATCCTCAGTGATTGTATCGCCTGTAACGATCACTTCATTCTCGCTGAGATTGTTATCACCGGGAACGCTGACTGTTGTCTCATCCTCAGAAGTATTCTCTGCTATTCCTGCTGCAGGAGTTGCACTACCGTTTGCAGGAGATGCGTCTGTACCCTCAGCTGCGCCCATTCCTGTAGCAGCATCGATTGGGCTGATAAGATCAGGTATCTCATCCGGTAGACCCCCTGCTCCCTCAACAGTCTGCTTAGCTCCTTTTACCATCATTGTGGCTGTCTCTGCTGTAAGTTCAGGACCACCGGCTTTTTTAGAAAATTCATTAAGTGTAGCAAGGATTTCAGGTGTAATCCCCTCTCCTGACATAAGGAACTTATATGCATTAACATATGCCTGTCTCCTGTTTTGAAGATCCTGAAGTGCTCCAAGAGATCCCTGAAGTTTTGTAAGCTTTGCATTGAGTTCCGGCTGTGAATCAATAAGCATCTTAACCTGTTTATTCAGTTCATCTGCGCCGCTGTAGAGCTGATCTGCGCCGGCTTTAAGCTGCTCGGATCCGCTCTTTACATCCTTTGTTCCCTGAGCAAGTGTTGCTGATCCGTCCTTGATCTGACTTGCACCGTTTAAATATGCCTGTACTCCGCCTGCGAGCTGATCTGTACCACTAACCAAAGATCCTGTTCCATCCTTCAGTGTTCCTGTTCCGTCATAGAGTTTGGATGTTCCTTCTGCAAGACTTCCTGCGCCGTCGTAGAGCTTGCCTGTTCCATCATAGAGCTGTGTTGTTCCGTCATAGAGCTTGCCTGTTCCGTCCTTAAGTTCTACCGCACCGTCCATAAGAGCCTGTGCACCATCTACCAGCTTATTTCCGCCATCATTAAGATCTCCCATATCACTCTTTAAATCCTGTATCTTGTCAGAACCTGTGATGTCTGTGAGGCCGAAATCTGAGAGAATATCTGAGCTTGCCATTGTGATGGTCATACCAAGCTCGAAATCTGATGTATCTGCTGTGATCTCAAAAGAGTTTGAGAGCTTCTCCTTAATCTCATCGGCATCATCGAGCTTATCCCATTTATCCTCCGAAATATCAAGGCTCTCCTTAAGTCCGGGAAGTGCAACACCCATAACAACATAGTTACCGCCATCTGAAATAACCTTACCGTTTGAAATTTCAACATTAGTGAACTTGTCGGCATCAAGCATCATTCCGGATACCATTGCAAATGGTGTGTAGACCTCGATGTCTTTTCCGTCAACGTTAACTGTCTGCTTGGCATTGTTCTCATACTCGAAACGGATTGTTACTCTTCCGCTCTTTCCTGCGAGTTCCTCAGGAGAAATCTCTTTTCCGTCAAGTGTATATGTGATCTTCATGGTTACTGGAAGCTCTTTGTCAGTTGTTCCCTGATAGAAGATATCTGAACCTTCCGCATCCCAGGTAAGAGTTCCGTCGCTGTTTTCCTTATAGGTCTCTTCTCCTTTAACATTTACAATGTCCTTAAGCTCTGTGGAATCAGCAATCTCAGTTGAAGCTGTTGCGTTCTTAAGCCACTCGCTTACAATGACATCATTTACTGCACCGTTGGCATCAGCTGTTACATAAACAGTCTCAACCTTGCCGGCATCTGATTCATTTCCTGTAACCACTGAGTTTTTTACGATGCTCTCTTCGAGCTTGGCCTCCTCAGCGCTCTCCTCTACTGCTGTCACATTCTGTGTATCTGTTGTAGCCTGGCCACATGCAACGGTCATAACTGCCAGCATTGTTGCCATAACTACTGATAATGACTTGATTAAATTCTTTCTGATCATTGTTTTTTCCTCCTCAAAATCAAGCTACTTTATGTCTATGGAGCATCTCTCCGAAATGGTGATGTTCTTTTGTCTCAGCCCCAATTCCGAACGTTGTCTTCATGATGAGTCCGTCGAATATCATGTACATAGCAGGCAGAACCAGAAGTACAGTAAACATACTGATGATGGCGCCCCTTGCCATAAGCATGCACAGTGATCCGATCATATCGATACTGGATATAAGTCCAACTCCGAAGGTTGCTGCAAAGAAGCTCAGCGCACTAACTATAACGGACTTCATACTTGTCGAAAGAGCTATCAGAGTAGCTTCCTTCTTGTCATGTCCTGAGTTTCTCTCATTTAAGTACCTTGTTGTCATCAGGATTGCATAGTCAACGGTTGCACCCAACTGAATAGTTCCGATAACGACTGATGAAATGAAAGGTATCGTTGTATTGGTGTAATATGGAAGACCCATGTTTACAAATATCGCAAACTCAATAACCGCAACCAGGATAAACGGCAGCGATACTGACTTAAGCACGAAGGCGATGATCAGGAACACAAGACCTATGGATACGATGTTTACAACCTGGAAGTCGTGGTCTGTAATGTTGATCAGGTCCTTGGTACAAGGCGCTTCTCCGACTACCATAGCCTTTGGATCGTAGCTCTTTACAATCTGATCAACTTTCGCGATCTGACTGTTTATCTCATCGGAAGCGATCTTGTAATCAGTTGTTAAAAGAATCATCTTCCACTCTTCACTCTGAAGATCATCTAAGAGTTCTTCAGGAATAAACTCTCTTGGAAAAGCAGGTCCCACAACTGAATCTTCACCGAGAACAGAAAGGATTCCGTCCGTGTTCTCAAGCTCTGAAATCATCTCGTTCATGGACGCTGTGTCCAGGTTCTTGTCTACAAGAAGCATATATGCGGAGTTCATATCAAAGTTCTCATCGACCTTGTTTGCTCCCTGAACGCTCTCAAGGCTGTCAGGCAGTGTCTGTGTCAGATCGTAGTAAACCTTTGTATGGTTGTTGCCGTACAGTGCAGGGAAGATCAGCGCCAGGAATATCGCAAAGAATGCAAGATAGTGCTTTGCAATAAACTTAGGAAGTCTTTCAAACTCAGGCATCAGAGGTTTATGTCTTGTCTTCTCTATAAGACCGTCAAATATAAGGATCATACTTGGCAGAATTGTTACGCATCCGATTACTCCAAAGATAACGCCCTTAGCCATTACAACACCGAGGTCAATTCCCAGTGTGAAGCTCATGAAGCACAGAGCAACGAAGCCTGCGACTGTTGTTATTGAACTTCCGATAACTGACTGGAAGGTGGCTGAAATTGCTGCTGCCATTGCTTCGTTCTTATCAGATGTCTTTTCCAGCTCTTCCTGGTAGCTGTGCCAGAGGAAGATCGAATAATCAAGTGTAACTCCCAGCTGAAGTACTGCGCTCAGTGACTGGGTGATAAAAGAGATTTCTCCTTTAAATACGTTAGTTCCCATGTTGTAGACGATTGCCATTCCTATACTTAAAAGGAAGAACAGGGGAATCAGGTAGGAATCCATTGTCAGTGAAAGAACTATGACTGCCAGAAGGACTGCAATTCCTACATAAATAGGTGTCTCCTTCATGGCCAGGTTCTTAGTATCTGTGACGATTGCGCTCATTCCGCTCATGAAGCATTGCTTGTCGGAAATCCTTCTGATCTCCTCGATGGCGTCCATGGTGCAGTCCTCGGATGTTCCGGAATCGAATATGACGAACATCATCGTGGCGCTGTCAGAGTTAAAGGCTTCGTATACCTTACTTGGAAGCATCTCCATCGGTACGCTCAGATCCATGAAGGAATCGTACCAGAGCACATTTGCAACGTGGTCTACGTTCTCTATTTTTTCTTTAAGCTTTGCAACATCCTTTTCTTCCATGCCCTCAGCCACATAAAGAACAAAAGAGCCTGTCCCGAACTGGTCAAGAAGAATATCCTGGCCCTTCATGGTCTCAATATCCTTGGGCAGATATGTCAGGATATCGTAGTTGACTCTTGTGTTAAAGTAACCGATTGCTGATGGAATCAGAAGTGCTACAGCTGCGATCAGGATTACATATCTCAGCTTTACAATCAGTTTTGAAAGCTTGTTCATAACACTCACTCCTCTTTTGAAAAAAATTATTGACCATTGGTCACTTTCTGTATTATGGTATATCACATAAATGACCATTGGTCAATAATATTTCTGACCATTAGTCATAATTTTATTTCATTTTAATAATTTGCCTGTGAAATAAAGGAAACGGTCGCTTTATCACTGTGCTATAATAAGTTAAATGAGGAAAGAAATTTATGGGAAAAGCAGATTTAAACAAGAAACTAAAGATGGAAAACCTGTTGAATGCCTCCTTTGAGCTGTTCACCTCTCAGGGCATCAACAAGACCACTATCCAGGATATAGTTAATAAGGCAGAAGTTGCCAAGGGAACTTTCTATCTTTATTTCAAAGACAAATATGATATAAGGAACAGGCTCATCGCCCACAAGTCCTCTCAGCTCTTTATGCAGGCCTACAATGCCGTCAACGAATCCGGCATCACAGAGTTTGAGGACCGCATCATCTTTATCATGAACCACGTTTTGGATGAGCTCGCCGCCAACAAGGGACTGCTCTCTTTTATCTACAAGGATCTGTCCTGGGCAGTATTTAAAAGAGCTCTCACCAATCCCTTAAACGATGATGATGTTGACTTTAACGAAGTCTATGAGAATATGATCGCCGAGTCCGGCATAAGTCTTAAGGACCCTGAGGTTATGCTCTTTATGATAATTGAGCTCGTAGGATCCACAGGCTACAGCTCAATAATGTTCAGCGATCCTGTAAGCCTGGATGAGCTTAAACCCTATCTTGAAAGAACCGTACGTGGCATAATCAGATCCCACACGGAGAAGCCAAAGAAAGACAATGAAGAATAAAAAAAGCCCTACAGACAATTGAGTCTGTAGGGTTTTATTATGTCTGATTCTTAAATTACTGAAGAACGAATCCACCGTTCGGTGAGATAACCTGTCCTGTTACGTAAGGAGCTGTAAGGATATATCCAAGAGCGCCTGCGATATCTGATACGTCACCGATGAATCCTTCAGGAATAGTTGCTGCAAGAGCATTGAGCTCATCCTGGTTAACGCCGCGGAGCATATCTGTCATGATCATTCCGGGAGCGATAGCGTTTACACGAACGCCTCTGCCTGCGAACTCAAGAGCAAGAGCTCTTGTAAGACCGATGATACCTGACTTTGATGCGCAGTAGTCTGCCTGATTGATAACACCTGTAAGTCCTCCGACTGATGATGTGTTAACGATGCAGCACTGGTTGTCCTTGC
The DNA here is from genome assembly GCA_017634825.1 of Butyrivibrio sp. Taxonomy (GTDB): domain Bacteria; phylum Bacillota; class Clostridia; order Lachnospirales; family Lachnospiraceae; genus Butyrivibrio. Next base: position 4,808 of record JAGBMP010000091.1, on the reverse strand, counting down.
TTGAATGGTTGACCATGTGAGGAAGAACAAGATGTGTCATGTGAAGGAAGCTCATGAGGTTAGTATTGATAACGTTCTCATACTGCTCTCTCTTGATGTCGATCCAGTTACAGTTGTTTGTGATACCTGCATTATTTACAAGAACGTCGATGTTTTCACCGAACTTATCTACTGTAGCCTTTACAAGTGCTTCGCAATCCTCATACTTACTAACGTCAGCTCTAACTACAAGAGTCTCTACACCATACTGCTCAGAAATCTTAGCTGCAAGATTGTCTGAAAGAGCCTTTGAAGACTCGCTTCTGTAGTTGATAACTACGTTGTACCCAAGCTCTCCAAGCTTAAGTGCCATTCCTTCTCCAATACCCCTGGAGCCGCCTGTGATAATTGCTGTTTTTGCCATTTTTTACATACCCTCCTGAAAAAAAATTTTTTGTAATCCCCGTGCCCTTCTTTTAGAGCACTAGTAAATAATAACATTTTGATATTTTTTTGTCAATTAAACGAACACAAAAAGGCATGCAAAATTGCATGCCTTATACATCATCTTGTGGATAAAAATACATTTTCTCTTATTGCTTCCTGGTCGTCGGGATACTTGGCAAGATAGGTCTCCATCATGCTCTGTGCCACGTCAAAATCACCGTTGTACTCATAGGCAGTGATCTCATTGAGCATCAGCGCCTGGTTCATGTTCTTGTCATCAAGAGCAAGCCCGGCTTCAAAGGAAGAAACGGCAGATTCATAGTCTCCCTGCCTTATCTGGCACATGCCAAGCTGATTGTAGACCAGCGCACTGTCGGACTCTTCACTTAAGTAGTTCCTGTATACGCTGATGGCGTAGTTGTAGTCGCCCTGTTTTTCTCCGGTCTGACCAAGAAGGATTACAACAGGCTCTTTTTCCTGGTTCCTCTCGTTGTTGGCGGCCTCCAGGTAGCTCTGGGCCTCGGCGTTATTTCCCAGGTAGTAAGAGATCTGCCCCTTCTCAAAGTTGGACATAAACTCTCTGCCGTTGTCTATGGCAGTCTGAAGAATGGCTGTAGCCTCGTCGGTATAGCCGTACTCATCAAGCGCCTTATATATCATTATGATCATTGAATAATCACGGGAATTAAGCGCTATAGCCTTGGTAAAGTCAGAGTAGCCGGCATCGTGATTGCCGGAAGCCAGCTCCGCCGTGCCACGAAGGTAATAGGCGTTACTGTCATTGCTTCTAAGGGACAGGATTGCATCGTAAACTTCTTTTGCCTTATTGTAATCTTTTGTGCATAAATATGCTTCTGCCAAATAATAATTTGTGTCAAAATCCATGTCATCAATTATTCCTTCGTCAGATGCAAGAGATGCCAAAAGATTCTCAATGGCCTTATCGTACTCTCCCCTGTTTAGGTGGGCAATGCCTCTTCCCCTGTAAATAAGGCACTTGTCCTCCTCACCCTGCTCCGCAGCATCAAAGCTCTCCAAAGCGCTCTGATACTCGTGGCTCTCGATATAGCTAAATCCCGAATCAATATTGTGTCTGCCGTTTAAGCTCCCGCAGCCGGTTAAAAGCACCGCTGTAAGTGCCAGGCAGGCAATAGTACGGTATTTCAAATTGATTCCCCCATGTATATCATGATAAGTGATTACTTAAGATATGCTACTACTTCTACCTCGCAGAGCACGTTCCTTGGAAGCTGTTTAACTGCTACGCAGCTTCTTGCAGGCTTACCTGTGAAGTATCTCTCATAAACAGCGTTGAATGCTGCAAAATCGCTCATCTCAGCAAGGAAACAGGTTGTCTTTACAACGTGCTCGTAGTCTGTTCCTGCAGCGTGAAGGATCTCACCGATGTTTTTGCAGACTCTGTCAGCCTGATCAGCAATAGTTGTTGTATCGATCTCTCCGTCCTCAGGATTGATCGGAATCTGTCCTGATGCATAGAGAAAATCTCCTGCCTTGATGGCCTGTGAATAAGGGCCGATTGCCTGTGGTGCCTTGTCTGTTGAAATGTACTCCATGATTTCTCCTCCTTTTATAACCTTAAGCTTCGCTATCACTTCCAAAAACGGCTGTGACATAGAAGCCTCTGGCGTTTTCCTCTACCTTGGTAACTACTCCCTCTCTCTCAAGCATCCTCTCGCGGAACGGAAAATTGCCGCTCATCGCAAGGGACGGATCGATGGTGTAGTAGTAGTTACTGGGAAGTACTCCCTCTGTTACCGTTACATGATCGCCCTCTTTAAGTAGTCCCGGGCGCTCCATTTTAAAAACCATCTCTCTTGCCATTTTATCACCTCACTATAGCATTATGAAGTAAAAACTCATACCATCTTTCATAAGATGAAGCTTTCAGGTGCACATCGTCGGATGAAAGCCCTGCTTCAAGGTTTCCGTCCTCATCGTCCACCGACTCGTTCATGTCTATATAGAAGATGGTCTTATTATCTGCAAGCTCCGCAATTGATGCGTTTCTTGAATTGATCTTCTCGTTGTTGAAGTTCTTGTCGACGTTGCTCTTATTGGCCGTAACGTGCATGATGCCCTGAATGTAAATGATGGCATCAGGCTGAAGTTCTCTGATCTTATTTATAACCTCAGCATAAGCATTCTTGAAATACTCGTTGTCTCCGGTACCGATCTCGTTAAGGCCCAGCATGATGTAGACTTTGCCAAACTGATTCTCGGAAAGTGCCTGCTCAAGGCCAATCTTGCCATCGTCAGTCTTAATGTACTCCTTCTTGAACACATCATAGATGGTCAGTGACACCTTGGCATAGAAGGTTGCACGGGTATCCAGTGGCTCGCAGTACTCGGAAAGTCCCACGGTTCTGGAATCACCGATAAATACTGCATCTGTGAAGTAATCAGGGTTAACCTCTGTAAACTCGTAGGTAATATCTTCTGAATTGCCGGAAACATCGTTGCCGGAAATGTCATTGCCTGAGATGTCGGAAAACTCTAAAGGTTCTTCTCCGACTTCGGTAGCCTCGGCTTCTTCCGTATCACTTACTTCTTCCGTAATCTCTTTTCCCTCGTCAGGACCTTGTGTATCCTCAGGTAAAAGAGCTTCCGACTCCTCGCTGCTCCACGGAAATACCTCATCTGTTGCGCCTTTAAGCGCCAGCGCTAAAAGAGGTATATCGCCGGACTCGTATTTATCGGCATATCCGGCATAAACAGTGTCCTTGAAAATAAGGGACACTATCGATAATGCAATTGTAATGACCACAATCCCAATAAGGATCGGGCATTTCTTCAGGATCTTCAAATCATTTGCCTTTCATCAGAACTTAAAATACATAAACGGATTGCCTGCTGCCCCTGCCAGGCTGTAAACACATGCCCAGAACAGGATTATCCAGAGGATATTGAACACCCATCTGTTCCTGCGATTTACCCAGAAGTCAAAGACTCTCGGAATCAGAAGAAGGAGCGATGGTAGCAGTATGGTCCAGTAAATACCGATATTTTTCATAAAGTCGCCCTGATTTACCGAGATTCCCGAACTGGCGAAGGGGAAGAGCCTTGAAAAGTATATTCCAAGGAGCTCGAAATCAGATATAGCGAACACTACCCAGGTAAGCGGAATGAGAACAAGCACATTCACCTTGCCGACAAACTTTGAAAGAGGCGCAGGGAACTTCTTAAGTACAAAGAGCCTCTCGCAGATGATCAAAAAGCAAAGTGAAAGTCCCCAGATAATGAAGTTCGGGGTTATTCCATGCCAGAAGCCCGTGATGAGCCATACAACAAGGAGGTTAAAGACTGTCCTTGCTTCGCCCTTTCTGCTTCCGCCAAGTGGAATATAGATATAATCCCTGAACCATGAGCCAAGGGTTGCATGCCATCTTCTGTAAAATTCTGACACGCTGCCACTTCCGTAGGGGTGATCAAAGTTAGTGATAAAGGGAAAACCTATCATGACGCCGATTCCGGCGGCCATAAGAGAATATCCCCAGAAATCGAAGTAAAGCTCCAGCGAATAGGTAACTGCACCAAGCCAGGCAAGAGGCGTAGATATACTCTCATAGCCTATGGTCTCGATATCATTCCAGAGCATAGCCAGATGGTCGGCTAACAGGACCTTCATGGCAAGGCCTGCCACGAAAAAGCGAAGTCCATCCTCTATGGATTCAACTATCTTGGGCAGAGATGTCTTTTCCCTAAGGGCTGTGTTCTCCAGGTACTTATCAAATCTCATGATAGGGCCCGATACCACCTGTGGGAACATGCAAAAATAAGCCGCAACATCCACGAATGATGCGTCTTTTTCTACTTTGCCCCTATATACATCCATCTGATAGCTGATCATTTTGAAGATGTAGAAGCTGATGCCAATAGGCAAAAGAGACTTATCCACATACTGGCCAAGAATCTTGAATTCTATGAGCATTCCCGCGTCTATTGCGAGAATGAAGAATAAGAGAGACTTACTCTTTTCCCCAGATTGTGCCTTGGCAAAGAGGAAGTTTACTACAACTGCCGCCAAAAGGGCAGGGAACATCCTTAAATCTCCCACCGCATAAAACAAAAGACTCCCAATAAGAAGAGTCCATGTTCTGAATCTGACCGGTGTAAGATAAAAAGCCACCAAAAATATAGGTAAAAACCTGAATATAAAATTAAGGTCAGAAAAATTAACCATTTGAGTTGTTTATCTCCGCAAGCTTAGTTTCAGCTGCTGCAGCGCTCTTTGTGTCCGGGAAATTGGTAACCACAGCATCAAAGACCTCTTTGGCCTTATCAATATCACCACTGTCATTGTAAGCATTTCCCAGATAATACAATGTGTTGACGTTGGTGTTGTCGTACTGATAAGCCTTAGA
>JAGBMP010000090.1 GCA_017634825.1 Butyrivibrio sp. | reverse complement strand
TCCCTGAACACGGGATTGAGCGTCATGAGGCACACCTGGTCCGGGCGCAGGGTATTTCTTTTTTGGTAAAAGAGATATGCAATACGCTGGAGAAGTACGGAAGTCTTGCCACTTCCTGCGATGCCGTCAACAAGAAGAACCGGAACATCCGGGTATCTGATGATGGTGTTCTGCTCCTTCTGAATGGTGGCGGTTATGGCCTGCATCTTGTCAGATCTGGTCTCTGAAAGAGATGCAAGAAGCATCGGATCTTCAATTGCAACCTGAGTATCAAAATAAGCATTCAGCTTATTCTTGGTAAGGTCAAACTGCCTGCGGAGCTTAAGATCCACAGGAATCTCTCTGTCATCCACAGTGTAGTGAGTATGACCGTTTTCCTGGTTGTAGTAAACCTCGGCAATCGGAGATCTCCAGTCGATTATCATCTGCTGATAGCGATTTTCGGAGATGGAAGCTCGTCCGATATAGTAGCTCTCCGGCTCTTCTGATGGATCAAACTGAAGAGTGACCTTTGCAAAATAAGGTGACTCCAGAAGCTTGGTTATGGTGCGTAGACGCTTTCCCAGAGAATTGACCTCTACATTGTAGGAGTCGATATATCTGTTCCAGACTTCAATCTCGCCCAGAGTCTCAAAGGCTGTCTCGTCGTCTGCGTAGTCGAAACGGAGGTTGTCGCGGATATCGTTCTTTTCCTCCATGGCCTTCTCATCCAGGGATACGATCTTGTCTTCTAAGTCTTTTCTCATATCCAGGAGCTTGTTATATGTGGATGTTAAATGGTCCTGTTCCAATTTGAGTTCTTCTTTATTCATAAATTACCTGCCTTGTAAATTCAAAACAAACCTTAGGTTGTCTTTTCAGTATAACATAGATTGACTCCCCCATGTCCAATTTTGGCATTGAACAAAAAACAAGCCAAAATGGGGCATTTAATTTTTGTCTGGATTTTCTAAACTATAGTCAGAAGTAGAAAGGGAGGAATTTATGAGATACGGACACTTTGATGAAGCAAACAATGAGTACGTCATTGAAAGAGTTGACCTTCCCACATCCTGGACTAACTACCTTGGAGTGGAGGATATGTGCGCTGTTGTAAATCACACGGCCGGCGGATATCTCTTTTACAAGTCACCTGAGTACCACAGGATCACAAGGTTTCGTGGCAATGCGATTCCCATGGACAGGCCCGGTGACTACATCTACATAAGAGATAATGAGGACGGAGATTACTTCAGCATCTCATGGCAGCCTGTCGGTAAGCCACTTGATCAGGCAAGGTACACCACCCGCCATGGCATGAGCGTAACCACCTACGAGTGCGAGTACAAGGGTCTTAAGGCAAGCGAGAAGCTCAGCATTCCCATAGGAGACAATGCCCTTATCTGGGATGTTGTAATTACCAATCAGAGCGATAGGGAAAGAGATCTCTCTGTCTTTTCCTATGCAGAATTTTCGTATCATCATGTTCCCATAGATAATCAGAATTTCCAGATGAGCCTTTACTGCGCAGGCAGCGAGTACAAGGAAGGTACCATCCTCTATGACCTCTTTTACGAGGAGGAGGGGTATCAGTACTTCACTTCAAACTTTGAGCCCGACGGCTTTGAGTGCCTAAGGGATGAGTTCATCGGAATATATAACACAGAGTCTGGTCCCAAAGCGGTCGAGAGGGGGAGTCTTACCGGTTCATTTGAGAAGGGAGGCAACCATTGTGCTTCTCTTCAAAAGAACTTGAGGCTAAAGCCAGATGAATCGGTAAGGCTGATCTATTTCCTCGGAGAGGGCGGTTATGAAGAAGCCCGCGCCATAAAGGAAAAGTACAATACCCCGGAGAAGCTCGATGAAGCTTACTCTGCCCTTAAGAAATTCTGGCAAGACAAGCAAAGACGCTTTGCGGTAAAGAGTCCTGAGAAGGGTGTGGACGTAATGATCAACACCTGGACTCTTTATCAGGCAGAGATAAATGTAATGTTCTCAAGGTTTGCTTCTTTCATCGAGGTGGGCGGAAGAACAGGTCTTGGCTACCGTGATACAGCTCAGGATGCCATGACAGTAATCGCTTCAAACCCGGAAGGCTGCAAGAAGAGAATAATTGAGCTTCTTCGCGCTCTTACCGGCAGCGGATACGGAATCCATCTCTTTGAGCCCCGCTGGTTCCTGCCCGAAGAAGAAAAAGAAAAGAAGAAAAAACCCTTCAAGTCTCCCACCGTTATACCCGAGCCGGAGGGTGCATCCAAGGTCCACGGACTTGCGGATGCATGCTCTGACGACGCACTCTGGCTGGTCCCTTCAATAGTTGAGTACGTCAAGGAGACGGGAGATTTTGAGTTCCTAAGTAAAGAGTACGGATACGCCGACGGCGGAACGGGCAGCGTATACGAGCACATGAAGAAGATAGTTCTTTTCTCTCTTAAGGAAGTTGGCGATAACGGAATCTGTAAGGGACTTCGCGCTGACTGGAACGACTGTCTTAACCTTGGCGGAGGAGAGAGTGCACTGGTTTCATTCCTTCTCTTTAATGCACTCATCTGTCTTGAGGAGACGGCTACATATACAGGTGACCTGGCTTTTGCAAAAGAGCTTTCAGAGAAGATCGCAGATCTTAAAAAGAGCCTCAACGACACCCTCTGGGATGGCGACTGGTACCTGCGCGGCTTTACGAAGTCCGGCAGAAAGATCGGAACCAAGGATAACAAGGAAGGCCAGATCCACCTTGAATCCAATGCCTGGGCAGTACTCTCCGGCGCAGCAGATGAGGACAAGGCCAAAAAAGCTCTCGACTCAATCCACTATAAACTGGCAACACCTTACGGAATCATGCTCAACGCACCGGTTTACACAGAGCCCGACGATGAGGTTGGATTTGTCACCAGGGTTTATCCGGGACTTAAAGAGAACGGAAGTATCTTTTCCCATCCAAATCCATGGGTATGGTCAGCTGAGTGCAGAATGGGCAACGGCGAGAGAGCCTTTGAATACTACAAGAGTCTGTGCCCGTATTATCAGAACGACAGCATAGAGAAGAGATGGGCAGAGCCATATTCCTACTGCCAGTTCATCTCCGGCAAGGACCACACAACCTACGGAAGGGCACATCACCCGTTTATGACAGGCAGCGGCGGATGGGCATACTTTGCAATGACACACTATATGCTTGGCATAAGACCGGGATTTGATGAGCTCATAATTGACCCGTGCATACCGAAGAGCTGGGAGGGCTTTGAGGTTTCAAGAGTCTTCAGAGGTGCAACATACAACATCAGTGTCATCAATTCCGAGCACGTAGAAAAAGGTGTTAAGAAGATCTACATAGATGGCAAAGAGGTTTCAAGGATCCCTGTATTTGCAGACGGCGAAGAGCACGCGATAGATGTAGTGATGGGACTAAAGGGGGAAGAGAGATGATCAAATTCGGAACAGGCGGATGGAGAGCTGTTATTGGTGACGGTTTTACCAAGGAGAATGTTCAGATCCTGGCAAGTGCCATGGCAGCCAAGATGAAAGCTGAGAACGTGGCGGATAAGGGAATAGTACTTGGGTACGACAGAAGGTTTTTATCCAAAGAGGCTATGCAGTGGGCAGGAGTCGTGTTCGCTGCAGCAGGAATAAAGGCCAGTCTTATCAACAAGTCAAGCCCGACACCTCTTGTTATGTTCTATGTTATGAAGCATGATCTTCCCTATGGAATGATGATAACAGCCAGCCACAATCCGGCTATTTACAACGGCATCAAGCTCTTTACCGCAGGCGGAAGGGATGCAGATGAAGAGCAGACAAGGCAGGTCGAGGAGTATATCGATAAGGTGACTCTCCCTGTTCCTTCCATGGAATATGAGGATGCCAAGGCAGCAGGCCTTATTGAAGAGTTCTACCCTATCAACGAATACATCGACAACATCCTTGACAGAATCGATGTGGAAGCAGTCAAGAAGGCATCCCTCAGAGTTGCGCTTGACCCTATGTACGGCGTAAGTGAGACAGCAATCAAGACCATACTCCTCACAGAAAGATGCGAGATGGAAACAATTCACGGCCGACACGATACACTCTTTGGAGGCAAGCTCCCTGCGCCTAACGAGGCAGCCATGAGCCCTCTTAAGACCTGCGTTATCGACAACAGGTGCGACATAGGAATCGCAACAGACGGAGACGCCGACAGGATCGGTGTTGTTGACGACAAGGGAAGATATCTTTCTCCCAATGATATCCTGGTTCTTCTGTATTACTATCTGGTGAAGTACAGACACGAGAGCGGACCGGTTGTCAGGAATCTCTGCACAACTCACATGCTCGACAGGATCGCAGAGAAGTTCGGGGAAAAGAGCTATGAAGTTCCGGTAGGCTTTAAGCACATCTCAGCCAAGATCACCGAGACCGACGCCCTCATAGGAGGCGAGTCCTCAGGCGGACTTACAGTAAGAGGACATATCAACGGAAAAGACGGCGTATATGCAGCTGCACTACTTGTTGAGATGCTGGCAGTTACAGGCAAGAAGATATCTGAGATGTACGACGATATTCAGGAAGAGTTCGGGCGCTTTTATATGCTTGAGGAGAACTTCTCCTTCAGGGCCGAGAAAAAGCCTGAGTACCAGAAGCTCCTCATGGAGGATAAGGTGGTTCCGGCCTTCGAGTGTGAGGTGGAGAGGACTTCCTATCTTGATGGCTGTAAGGTATACTTTAAGAATGGGGGATGGGTCTGTGTAAGATTCTCAGGTACAGAACCGCTTCTTAGAATTTTCTGCGAGATGCCTGACAAGGCACTTGCGCAAAAGACAAGTGACGCTTACAAAAATCTGTTGGGGCTTAGTGACTGATGAAAAGAAAGAATTCTCTTAAATGGCAGATGCTTAGAATGCTGGCACTGGGATGGTTTGTGCCTCTTACTGCCATTGTTGTGGCTTTTCTTGTTGTGGTTTCCGGAAGGATTGACAGGCAGAGCCAGAGACTTATAACAACATCTATGGAAAAGGCGGCGGATATCAGTATCCTCCGCCTTTTGGACTGCATTGATTCATCCAAGGATGCGTCATATCTTTCCTATATAGGTGACTACTGGGCAGAGTATCAGGAGAGCGGAGATTCGGGAAAGCTCTACAACCAGGTCACCACTTTTTTGTCTGCGCATTATAAGTATGATCCGAGCTTTGACATAACGGTCCTGATGTTTACCGATGAGCCGGGAACTCTTTACTACACGGGTAATACCACGGGAAGAGGAAGCGTATCCAGGTTCAGGTTCTTTAAGGATGAGGTGCAGGAAAAAGCTCTTTCCATATCTGAAGACCTTGATACCAGGACAGAGTTTTTTGCCATGAACGGACACGTATACATGATAAGAAACCTCATCGGAAGAGGGTTTAAGAGATATGCTGTCCTTGTTATGGAGATCAATCCCCAGGAGGTATTCGAGAGCTTAAAGAGCGTCTGGGAGTATCGGGGAATGGAGATCTCTTTTAAAGAAGATAAACTCTACAGCGAGGGAAACTACAGCGCTTCATCTGATGTTGTGACCTGCACCAGAAAGAGCGTAGACGGCGAGTTTACCTTTTCCGTATCCTACGACGGAACTGCCGTGGGACTGGAGAAAAGACCTATCAACATAACCTTCATGATACTGATAGTATTTCTGGTTCCGCTGATCCTCTTACTGTTTTACTTTTTTAACAGAAGGATCAACAGACCAATCATCACTCTCACCGAGGCTTCCAAGAAGATTGCAGAGGGTGAGTACGGAGAAGTGGTGGCTCAGCCCAAGGGCCAGAGCGGCGAGATTGCAGACCTTACCAGGAACTTCAACAAGATGAGCATCAAGCTGGGAGAGCAGTTCAACAAGATCTTCGTTGAGGAGATCGCTCTTAGAGACGCCAATATCCACGCCCTTCAGTCACAGATAAATCCGCACTTCCTTAATAACACGCTGGAGATCATCAACTGGGAAGCAAGGATGAACGGACAGGAGAAAGTATCCAGCATGATAGAGGCGCTATCTACAATGATGAGCGCAACCATGGACAGAAACAGGCAGTCACTGATCGCACTGTCAGAGGAGCTTGAGTACGTAAATGCCTATATCTACATAATCAAGTGCAGATATCAGGACAGGTTCATCTACGAAGAACATATTGATAAAGCTCTTTTACAGGTGAAGGTTCCGAGGCTCATCATTCAGCCTGTCATTGAAAATGCAGTAGAGTACAGCTACTCAGAGGACGGCATCAGGAGAGTAAGGATGGAGATAGAAGGCACCTGTAAGGGCGAGAAGGTGGACATGAAGATCCGCATAATAAACCCGGGTGTTCCAAGCGACGATGATTTTGCCAAGATAAAAGAGCTCTTGACTGACGACATGGATATCAAGCCCCTTGAAGAGCGTTCCACCAGGATCGGTATCCGCAATGTCCACAGGAGACTTAAGATGCTCTACGGCTCAGAAAGTAGGCTTACTATTGAAACAGACGGAAACGGAAACACTATCAGCACTATTTTTGTCAAAAATTGACAATTTCAGCAATCCGAATAAAGCTATAGCACTGCTATCCTATAATCAGAAAAAACGTAACACATGCGCATAAGGGTATGCGCAGAAGGGAGAGAAAGTATGAAATTTAAAAATCTGACAGCAGTGCTCATGACAGCAGTTATGACTCTTGGTATGGTCGGCTGCGGAAGCACAGCACCCGAGGCACCGGCAGCAGAGGCTCCTGCACAGACAGAGTCACCTGCAGCAGAAGCACCGGCAGCAGAGGCAGAGGCTCCTGCCGAGACTACTGAGGCTACAGGCCCGGTTGAGATCACTGTAACTACTACCTTCGCGGGTGAGGATTCCAATGCACAGAATTACAAGAATGCTGTTGCAGACTGGGAAGCAGCTACAGGAAACACAGTAAGTGATACTTCAGCAACTTCAGATGAGACCTTCAAGACAAGGATCATCACAGACTTTGAGACAGGTTCAGAGCCTGACGTTCTGTTCTTCTTCAACGGAGCAGATGCAAATGATTTCGTTAATGCAGGCAAGGTTGTTTCAATCGATGATATCAGAGTAGAGTTCCCTGAGTATGCATCAAACATGAACGATGACCTCATCGCAGCATCTCCTGCAGATGGCAAAAAGTACGCAGTTCCTGTAAACGGATACTGGGAAGCAATGTTTGTAAACACAGAAGTTCTTGACGCTGCAGGCGTAGAGGTGCCCGGCGCAGACTATACATGGGATCAGTTCCTTGAGGACTGCCAGAAGATCAAGGACGCTGGCTATGCTCCTATCGCAGCAGCTCTTGGAAACATTCCTCATTACTGGTGGGAGTTTGCAATCTTCAATCAGCAGACACCTGACAACCATCTCGACATCCCCGGCGCAGCAGATGATGCAACAGGCGCTCAGTGGGTAGCAGGACTTGAGGATATCAAGGACCTTTATGAGAAAGGATTCTTCCCTGATAACACTCTTTCAGCAACAGATGATGAGACTTTCGCAATGTTCACAGACGGCAAGGCAGCATTCCTTCTCGACGGTTCATGGAAGGTTGGCGGTATTGTTGGTTCATGCCAGTCAGATCCTGAGGATCCAAGCACAATCGACGCTGACAAGCTCAGCCACTTTGATGTAACTTACTTCCCCGGAAAGGGCAACAGAAAGACCACAGATATGATCGGCGGACTTTCAATGGGTTACTACATCACAACCAAGGCTTGGGAAGATCCCGACAAGAAGGCAGCAGCAGTCAGCTTTGTTGAGCACATGACAAGTGACGAGGTAGTTCCTTTATTCGCACAGCACACAGCTTCAGCTCTTAAGAATGCTCCGGCTGTTGATGAGACTCAGTTCAATGCCCTTCAGGTTAAGGCAATGTCCATGATGAGTGGTGTTACATCTCTTACAGGCGCTGTACAGGATCTGTTCAACGGTGACTGCAGAGTATCAACATTCGATGGAATGCCTGACATCGTAGTAGGCAACGTTTCTGCAGCAGATGCAGTTCAGGAAGGTATTGATGTCTACAAAGACACATTAGAGTAATTTAGAACTTTATTTCCTTTGAATCCTGTTTCGGCCGGCAATACAATAAGTATTCGCCGGTCGAAACTATAAGAGGGGTTACTTATGTCTAACATATACAAGAGCAAAAAGTATGTCTTTTTATTTCTTGCGCCGGCGTTTCTGTTCATGATCATCTATCTGTACTATCCGTTTTTTGTAAACATATACGGCAGCTTTCGCGGTATCAAGAATCTCGGAACTTTCGGAACAAAATGGAATACACCGTGGTATGAAAACTATGTGAAGCTGGTGACAGATCCAGTTGTCAGAACTTCACTGAAAAATACATTTATCATGATCATCGCCACAATCGTGGGTCAGGTGGGAATAGCTCTTTTACTGGCTATTCTTGTTGATAATATCGAGAGAGGAACTCAGTTCTTCAGAACTGTTTACTTCTTCCCAATCGTTATTTCCGCTACCGCACTGGGACTCCTCTTTAACCTTATCTTTCTCTATGACAAGGGTATGCTTAACCAGTTCCTGGAACTCTTTGGACGGACTGAGCTCATAGACTGGAAGGGCGAGAAGCTGGCCATCATGACCATGATGATCCCTGTTGTCTGGCAGTATGTGGGATTTTATTTTGTAATACTTCAGACCGGACTTAACAACATCTCTCAGGAACTCTATGAGTCGGCTGCCATTGACGGCGCTACAAGATTTCAGAGAGTGTGGTATATATCGCTTCCGCTTCTTAGAAATGTTCTGTGTACATGTCTTACTCTGGGAGTTACCGGAGCCCTTAAGGTATTCGATCTTCCATGGACAATGTTCCCCAAGGGAATGCCACTTAAGGAGACGTTCCTTACCGGTACCTACATGTACTATCAGACCATGGAGGCCAAGAACGTTGACTATGGTGCAACCCTTGCGGTTCTTATCGTTGTGCTGGGAGTAGTGCTCTCAAGACTGACAAGGCTGGTATTTAAAGAAAGCGAGGACTTCTGATATGAAAAGAAATAAAGTCGGGCTCGCATGTCTTTATATCCTTCTTAGTGCGTGGGCTCTAACAACCATTTATCCTCTGTTCTGGGTTTTGGAAAACTCCTTTAAGGCCAAGGACAAGATCCTTGCAAAGAGCTTTGCTCTGCCGGTAGGTGACCTGTTTACACTTGCTAACTACAAAAGAGCTTTTGACAGACTTGATATCGGACACGCCTATATGAACAGTATATTCATTTCCGGGTGTGTTACCGTGGGAGTTATGATCCTTGCAGGTCTTGCATCTTTTGCTCTTGTAAGATTTGATTTTAAGTTAAAAAAGCTGATGCATACCCTGGTGATCGCAGCGATGATGTTTCCGGTATTCTCCACCATCATTCCTGTTTACACCATGGAATCAAGCTGGCACATAACCAATACTTCAAGTTGGATACTTAATATGGTATCCGTTATACTGCCGCAGATTGCAGGTAATATGAGCTTTGCTATAATAGTACTCATGGGATATGTACAGTCTCTGCCTCTGGAACTTGAGGAAGCAGCACACCTTGAAGGCTGCTCTATTCCTCAGATCTTCTTCAGGATCGTGGTTCCTCTTGGCAAGCCGTCATTTGTGACCGTAGCAATTTTCTCATTCCTCTGGAGTTACAATGATCTGTTTACGCAGATGTTCTTCCTTAGAAGACCTGAGATGCAGGCCATCACAAGGCTTCTTAATGAGCTGACCTCCAAAGAGGGAACCAACTACGGACTGATGGCGTCAGCTGTTACGTTGGTTATCATTCCCGTTATTGTAGTGTATATCTTCCTGCAAAAGTATATAATTAAAGGGATGACAGCAGGTGCCGTAAAGGGTTGAGTATGTATAAAGTACTTATTGTTGATGATGAGCCCGTTATCGCAGAGGGCCTTAAGAAAATAGTTGACTGGGAGAAATACAACTGTGTCGTAGCAGGTACTGCCTCTTCAGGTAAAGAGGGGCTTGCCATGGTAGAAAAGTGCCAGCCGGATATTCTTTTTACAGACATAAGAATGCCCGGTATGGACGGACTTACCATGCTGGCAGCCCTGCGCTCTGAGCACAAGAATCTCCAGGTAATAATCCTTACGGGTTATCGTGACTTTGACTACGCAAGAGAAGCTCTTAACCTTGGCGTGTTCAGATATCTGGTCAAACCCTCCAAGATGAAAGAGCTTGATGAAGCCATGGAGAGCCTTTCTGAGAGACTTGCCGGTGCTTCTTCATCGGACCAGGAGCCCACTGCGGACGACAATACAACAGCCAACAATTTTATCGTCAAGCAGGCCATCAGCTACATTGAGCAGCACTACAAAGAAAAGCTCACACTGACTGATGTTGCCGAGAAGGTTTACGTCAGCCACTGGCACTTGAGCAAACTCCTTAACAGTACCGGCAAGAGCTTTTCCGATGTTCTCAACGAGATCAGGATCGAGAATGCGAAAGAGCTAATGGAGGATTCATCACTTCATATAGCCGATATTTCAGACAGAGTCGGCTTTGCCGATACAGCTCATTTCTCAAGGGTATTCAAGAAATACACCGGAATGAGCGCCAATGAATACAGAAACAGATTTTTGAGGTGAGAAGCAAAGAATGAAGATTACAGGTGCAAGCGTATTCGGGGAAGATAAGAAATTTCATGAAAAAGACCTCTATGTGAAAGACGGACTTATTGCGGATGGCCCTACTGATGGAGAGGAAGTAATTGATGCCACCGGGTGCGTAGCCATTCCCGGACTTATAGACATCCATTTCCACGGAGCAATGGGAGAGGATGTATGCGACGGTAATGCAGAGGCTTTCGAGAAGATCGCTGAGTATGAGGTATCACGCGGCGTTACAGCCATATGCCCCGCTACGTTGACGCTTCCTGTTGAAGACTTAAAGCACGTGCTCTCTTTGGGAGCAGAGTTTGCCGATAAGGAAAACGATAAGCTATCCGATCTCGTGGGCTTTAACATGGAAGGGCCATTTATTAGCCCGGTTAAAAAGGGTGCACAGAACGCAGAGTTTATAAAGAAGTGCGATCCAGCCATTGTGGATGAGTTTTACGAGGCGTCGAAAGGTCTTTTGAAAATAATAGGACTTGCGCCCGAGGAAAACCCTGACTATGAGAAATACATTGAAGCAGTTAAGGGCAAAGTGATCGTGTCTCTTGCGCACACTGCTTCGGATTATGAGACAGCCATGAAGGCATTTGAGGCTGGGGCGAGTCATGCAGTCCATCTCTACAACGCCATGACGGGAATGAGCCACAGAGAGCCCGGAGTTGTGGGGGCGGTGTTTGATTCAAAGCATGTCACGGCAGAGCTTATCTGCGACGGTATTCATATTCATCCTTCAGCAGTAAGGGCAACCTTTGAGATGATGGGACCTGACAGGATGATACTTATAAGTGACAGCATGAGATCTACCGGAATGCCTGACGGAGAGTACGATCTGGGCGGACTTCCTGCCATAAAGAAGGGCAGAGAAGTTAGGCTTAAGGACGGAGGAGCCATTGCAGGCTCGGGAACGGATCTGATGGATTGTCTAAGGACTGTGGTGCTTGATATGGGGCTTCCACTGGAAGTGGCCTTGGCAGCAGCTACCGTCAATCCTGCAAAGCGTATCGGAATCTATGATAAATACGGAAGTTTGGAGCCCGGTAAGTTGGCGGATATAGTTCTTTTGAATAAAAAGGATCTCTCAATTAATAGAATTTTTAGAAAAGGGTCACCCATTGGGTGATCTTTTTTATGTTAAAATATCACTTGGCGACAAAAAAAGTACAATTCTCGACAAGTTTATGATTTGAAATTTATTTTCATGATATGCTTAAAGTGAAAAAAAGGAATTTCATTTATGAAGCCAAGGGGGCATTTTCATGGAAAAGAAAATATATGATGAGAACG
>JAGBMP010000015.1 GCA_017634825.1 Butyrivibrio sp. | reverse complement strand
CTTGTAACCAAAGAGTTCGTCTGAAATCTCTCCTGTAAGGATTACCTTGATATCTGTGTTTTCGTGGATCCATTTACACAGAAGGTACATTCCGATGGAAGCCCTGACTGTGGTGATATCATAGGTTCCAAGAGCATGGATTACCGGCTCCAGGGCATTTATAACATCCTCTTTTGTAATGATCACTTCGTGGTGATTGCTGTGTATGTACTCTGCAACTTCTCTTGCGTACTTAAGATCGATGGCATCTATGTCCATTCCGATTGCGAAAGTCTCGATTGGTTTATCTGAGAGACTTGCTGCAACTCCGCATACCAGGGAGGAATCAAGTCCTCCGGATAAAAGAAATCCCACAGGCGCATCGGCGCTTAGCCTCTTTTTAATGCCTCTTATCAGCTTGTCGTGGATGTTTTTTGTGATGGTTTCAAGATCATCTGTCCTGATCTCTTTTACCTCTGTCATATCCCTGTAGCAGATAAATCTGCCATCCTCGTAGTAATGTCCCGGAGGGAAGGGCTTAATGCACTTGCAGACATCAGTTAAGTTCTTGGGCTCTGAAGCGAAAAGGATATATCCTTCGTCATCGTAGCCGTAGTAGAGAGGCCTGATTCCTATCGGATCCCTCGCTGCCACGAAGTCATTCTTTTTGCTGTCATAAATGACACAGGCAAACTCTGCATCCAGCATGGCAAACATTTTTGTTCCAAGCCTCTCATAAAGAGGAAGAAGTATCTCGCAATCACTGTCACTCTTAAAGCTGTATCCCAAAGACACCAGATAATTCTTAAGAAAAGTAAACCCGTACAATTCTCCGTTACATACTACTGCGTTACCATTCAGGGTAAAGGGCTGCATTCCGCTCTCTGTAAGTCCCATGATCGATAGTCTGTTAAATCCCATATAGCCCTTGTTTGTCTGCAGGGTCCTTGTCATATCCGGGCCTCTGGAAGTTGTCTTTTCCAGGATCTCTTCAAAGAAATCCTTTGATACATCTGCTCTTGCGTATGTCAGTATTGCGCACATACTTGTTTTCCTCCTATATAATCCGTGATATACGGATTCTTTATCACTCAACATCTGCCAAAGCTGCTGCACCTTCTTCTCCGGTGCGGATCTTGACTACGTTGTCGAGACTGTAAACGAAGATCTTTCCGTCCCCGATATGGCCTGTGTAAAGAGTTCTCTTGGCTGCTTCAATAACATCTTCAACAGGGATCTTGCTAACTACTACTTCCAGCTTGATCTTAGGAAGGAGTGTTGCATCCATCTCAACTCCACGGTACATCTCACCGGAGCCCTTCTGAACACCGCAGCCCATAACCTGTGTAACTGTCATTCCGGTTACACCCAGAGCATTCATAGCCTTGCGGAGCTTGTCGTAGCGTGAGAGTTTAGCAATGATAACAACCTTGTGGATTCCTGATGTATTAGGAACCGGTGCTGTAACAACCTTTACAGCTGCATCCTTCTGTACCTGTGAAGCATTGTCGTACTCGCTTACACCAAGATCTGTGTTCTCGTTTACGCTCATATTCAGAGTGTTTGAAACATCCATGATGGCAAATCCGGAATAAGCAGACGCAAGACCATGCTCTGTTGAGTCAAGTCCGAGAATCTCTTCTTCCTCTGTTACACGAAGTCCTATAATGGCTTTAATTAAGAAGAATGTGATTGTAATAGTAATAACTGTCCAGGCTGCTGTAGAGAACATTCCTACGAACTGGATTCCAAGGAGCTTAAGTCCGCCGCCGTAGAAAAGACCTACCATTTCGTTACCTGCTGCATCAGCTATTGAATAGCCGGGAGCTGAATTTGTAGCAAAAAGACCTACTGCAAGTGTTCCCCAAATACCGTTGAGGCAATGTACCGAAACAGCTCCGACAGGATCATCAACATGAAGCTTGTAATCAAGGAACCAAACACCGAAGCAAACAAGAAGGCCTGCTACGATACCGATCACAATTGCGCCAAAAGCATCTGTTACATCACAGGGAGCTGTGATGGCTACAAGACCTGCCAGTGAAGCGTTCAGACACATTGAAACATCGGGCTTACCGTATTTAACCCAGGTAAATACCATACAGGTTACTGTTGCAAGTGCAGGCGCAATTGTTGTTGTTACGAATACGCTGCCAAGCTGCTCTACGGTCGTACATGCTGCGCCGTTAAATCCGTACCAGCCAAGCCACAGGATAAATACACCGAGGGAAGCTGCTACAAGGTTATGTCCCGGGAAAGCATTTACTTTTGTAACCTTTCCGGAAGCATCCCTTTCGAACTTACCGATACGTGGTCCAAGGATTGATGCGCCAACAAGAGCTGCAATACCACCTACCATGTGGATGCAGTTGGATCCGGCGAAATCATGAAATCCCATCTGAGCAAGGAATCCGCCGCCCCAGGTCCAGTGTGCTTCAATCGGATAAACGATTGCTGAGATAACTGCCGAGTACACACAATAAGATAAGAATTTAGTTCTCTCAGCCATTGATCCTGAAACGATTGTTGCTGTTGTAGCACAGAACACAAGGTTGAATACGAAATTTGACCAGTCGAAATTTGCATAATTTGTGAAAATATCAAATCCGGGTCTTCCGATTATGCCTGCCAGGTCTTCCCCAAGAAGCAGGCCAAAACCGATGAGAATAAATACTACAGTTCCGATACAGAAATCCATCAGATTCTTCATAATGATGTTTCCTGTATTCTTTGCTCTGGTGAAGCCTGCTTCACACATTGCAAATCCGGCCTGCATCCAGAAAACTAAAGCTGCGCCGATCAAAAACCATACGCCAAAAACACTGCCGTTAATAGCATCTAAGATTTCTCCACTCATACGTTTCTCCTCCTTTTTTGTGCCTCAATGCACAAAAAAACGACGCACTGGCACACTACTTTCGTAGTTTGATGCGCCATTGCATCGTTTGCTTTTTTGTATTCGTGTATACACTTTACTTATTCATGGATTGTACTCGGATGTTTAAGGCCTGTCAACAACTTTTTAAAAAATTTTTCAACATGGCCTTTCCATCAGGGGTCATGATAGATTCCGGGTGGAACTGAACCCCGTAAATAGGGTATTCTCTGTGCTCTATTGCCATGACTTCGCCATCATCAGTAACACCTGTTATCTTTAGGCAGTCCGGAATTGTGCTCTTTTCAGCCGCCAGAGAATGATATCTTGCAACGGGTGCTTTCTCAGAAATACCCTTAAACAAGGTGCTTTCAGTATCGAACTTAACCACTGACTGTTTGCCGTGCATCAGCTCTTTTGCATATGTAACCGTAGCACCAAAAGCCATACAGATTGCCTGGTGTCCAAGGCACACGCCCAGCGTCGGGATCTCTTTTCCCAGAGTCCTTGCAGCCTCAACGATAATGCCTGCATCCTCAGGCCTTCCGGGGCCGGGTGAAAGTATGATCCTCTCAGGATTAAGTGCTCTTATCTCCTCTATGGTCATCTCATCGTTTCTGATAACCCTGATATCAGGGTTGATCTCGCCTATAAGCTGGTAGAGATTGTAGGAAAAGCTGTCGTAGTTATCTATAAGAAGTATCATCTCTCCACCTCCTGTGCCAGCTCCAGTGCACGAAGCGATGCTCTTGCCTTATTCAGGCACTCCATGTACTCTTTCTCGGGGTCGGAATCAGCAACAATTCCCGCTCCGCTCCTTACAAAAACGGTATCGTTCTTCTTGTAAATGAGACGGATCGCTATACATGTGTCCATATTCCCCGAAAAATCAATGTATCCGATGGCTCCGCCGTAGATTCCGCGCTTGTTGTTTTCAAGCTCTCCGATCAGCTGGCACGCCCTTATCTTGGGCGCTCCCGAGAGTGTTCCTGCTGGGAGAACTGCATTTATCGCATCAAGTGCATCGTTCTCCGGCCTAATCTCGCCTCTTACCGTCGATCCGATATGCATAACGTGCGAATATCTCTCGATGGAATGGAGCTTTTCAACCTGTACGGTGCCGAATTTGCTGATCTTTCCAAGGTCATTTCTGCCAAGGTCCACCAGCATATTGTGCTCCGCAAGCTCCTTCTCATCCGCCAGAAGCTCTTTTTCCAGAGCCTTGTCTTCTTCATCTGTTGCGCCTCTTGGCCTTGTTCCTGCCAGCGGGAATGTATGAAGAATGCCCTTCTCAAGCTTGACCAGCGTCTCCGGAGAAGCACCTGCCACCTCAACGTCAGTACCGGAGAAATAGAACATGTACGGAGAAGGATTTATGGTGCGCAGAACTCTGTATGTGTTGAGAAGACTACCTTTAAAAGGTGCTGAAAGCCTGTTTGAGAGCACGATCTGGAAGATATCACCCTCTTTGATGTGCTTTTTGCCTCTCTCAACCATGGCGCAGTACTCCTCTTTACCAAAAAGAGGTGTGACCTCGCCCATGAGCTTTCCTCCCTCGCAGGATTTCTCAGTGTCGGCATATATCAGCTCTTTTAACTGTGAAAGCTCCTCTATAGCCTGTTTGTAGCCTTCCTCGATGTTCTCGGTCCTTGCGTTTGCGATAAGGACAATCTTCTGCTTCACGTTATCAAAGGCAATGACCTTATCAAAGAGCATGAGATCCAGGTCCTTGAAGGCATCGTTATCAACACCCTTCCAGGCTGCACTGGGTTCGCAGTAGCCAAAGTAGTCAAAGGCAAAGTATCCCACAAGACCTCCTGTAAACGGAGGAAGCTCCTCAAAGGTGGGACTCTTATAGGTTGCAAGAATATCCCTCAGGATTGTCCATGGCTCTTTGGTCTGCACTGTAGTATCGCCAAAAGACATCTCGCCGTCCTTAAGTGTGATTGCAAGCTTCGGATCATAGCCGACGAAAGTATATCTTCCCCAATATTCGTTGGCCTGTGCTGATTCCAGCATATAGCAGTGTCTGGATGCAGCTTTTAGTTTCCTGACCAGTTCGATGGGTGTAATGAAGTCCGAGAGGATCTCACAGCCCACCGGTATAACGTCATATTTGCCGCTATTTGCGATTTCTTTTGCCTTATTCAGGCTAATTGTCACATCCAATATAAACCTCCCCAAAATCGTCCCCTAGGCGTATTTTTGCATATTTGCATAAATATTAGCGCATAAACCGCATAAGCGCAACAAAAAAGGGCTGAACATTATTGTTCAGCCCATAAATTTTTATATTTATTCTTATTTAACCTTATTTCCGCCCCATTCAACAACGGTAAATCCGTCTCTTGAAGGTGTATCCAGAATCTGAGGTTTGATCCTGATATGGTGCTCTGATGGATACCACGCCATGAATACTCTGATCATGTTGTCAGGTTCAGGATTAACGGTAAGCTTGGCGCCCTTTGTATAGGTCTTACCCTGGAAACTGATCACATTGTAGGGATTGCCTTCCATATCTGAGAGCCAAAACTTAAGGAATTCAGCAATCTCGGCATCGTTTAGTCCCTGCTCGGCAAGCTTCTCTCTAAGGAATCCTTCCGTATCCTCACCCTTTACACAGTAGCCTGTATAGAAGTCGTACTCAAACCTCGGAACGCCTTCCCAGAACAGGTAATCATACTCTTGTCCTTCAAAAGTGATCTTGCCGTCCCTGTTAGCTGTAACATTCCATGTATTTTCTGCATTGAACTCCGGGATAAGATCGGTGATATCTCCGTTGTAGTCAAGGCTTACTGAAATCTCGCTTCCATCCTCCTGCGGATACAGGTAAATTACAGGCTTAAGATCTACTCCCTCAGGAGTCTGATTCTGAGCTGTTCCGCCGGAGCATCCCACAACCGACATTAAAGCGATTGTCATTACTATTCCCACAATACTCTTCTTCCTCATAGGCTTATACCTCCTACACCTTCATTATAAACCATAGGCAGTCAGATTGTGTACAAGTTAACAGAAATTTAACATTGTTTACAATTTAGTGCCAAAATACCTCAAGTGTAGATTCCTGCGAGGGTTTCGTCAGTTCTATAAGCTCGTAAACAGGTGTGAATTCACCCCGGTTATCGTGAACATTCATACGGCATACGGGAGTCCCTTCTCCGGCCATAAATGCCTCCTTATAATCCTCTATGGAGTTTATGGGAAAAGAGAACCTCATTCCGCCCATGTTTTCCTGGGAAAAATTGTGGATGTCAGATCCGCCGGCCATTCTGAAGCCTCTTTTAACAGCATACTCATATGCCAGGCTGTTCTGCCAGTCGGGATTGGCTGCGTTATATACCTCAACGCCATCACTGATATCAGGTGTTATGTTAATCTCGGAAAGATATCCTCTCTCCCTGTAGGGATGGGCCTGGATCATGATCGCTCCTGCTTCATGCACCATTTTGTACACCTCGTAGCGATCCCTGGTTTCAAACCCGGGGTGATCAAGGAGCCAGTTCTTATCAAGGCCGTAGAGCATGAACTCATCGCCGTAAAAGTTGTATTCGATTCCAAACAGGACCGTAAAATCACTTCCCGCCGCCTCTTTTGCGTGCTCGTAGCCGCTGCAGTACTTCTCAACCCGCTTCTCCCAAGGCCAGTCCTTTGGTACACAGCTGTTACCCGTGAAGTAATGG
Source organism: Butyrivibrio sp. (assembly GCA_017634825.1). Lineage (GTDB taxonomy): Bacteria > Bacillota > Clostridia > Lachnospirales > Lachnospiraceae > Butyrivibrio. The sequence goes on along the minus strand of JAGBMP010000015.1, from coordinate 1,484 downwards.
TCGGTCACGATTATCCCACTGTATCCAAGGCCCTTCATATAGGCAATATAATCCTCGGCAGGTGTGGAAGAACAGGCGCTTGCTTCGATTGTGTGTAGGTGTGTCTCGTAAATGTACTCCAATTCTGAAACCTCTTTTAGTTAATATTTTTTTTATAAAATCTTTAGACGCAGATTAGTTACTGTACACATTTTTCGCTTATGATGTTGAAAGTAATTTTTTTATGGATTGGAGGAAAACGATATGGACACATTAAACTCTTTTGAATCTTACAACAAAGTAAATGAGCCCAAGGTCGTAGACACAGTGAATATTTTTGGTAAATACGTAGACGCTGCTTCCTTCAAGTTCAAGGTTATTACCGCTTCAGCATCAGCTCTTTTTATAGGCGGACTTACTGCTTTGGTAATCCTGCTCTGATATTACTTTCGCCGGCAGGTGTATTATATTTGTTATATATCTTATATATTAATCGATGGGGTTATGCCCCATCTATTTTATTGTCATGTTTTATGATATGCTTTTTTGTGTAAATTGTTTATTAAGGAGAGAATTATGGATACAAAAATGATTATCGAAATGGTCGGTTACATAGGATCAGCCCTTGTGCTGGTTTCCTTCTTTATGTCCTCCATTTTTAAACTCAGGGTGATAAACACTATCGGAAGCCTTATTTTTACCGTATATGCCTTTATTATCCACTCATACCCAACTGCAGTCATGAATATCTGTCTGGTTGCCATCAATATCTATTATCTTGTCAAGATGAGCAATACAGGCAAAGAAACAAGGGAATACGATCTTGTGAAGGTATCCCTTGACGACTCCATGCTTAAATACTCTATTGATAAAGCAAAAGACGATATTCAAAAGTGCTTCCCGGGATTATCTCTGGATTTTTCCGACGCGACAACTTCCTATATGGTCTGCTATAACGGCGCACCGGCAGGAATCTTTATCGGAAAAGAGACTTCAGACAACAATCTGGATATTCTCCTGGATTACTCACTTCCGGAGTACAGAGACTTCTCCATAGGAAAATTTCTTTTCTCCAAACTTCCTTCATATGGGGTTAAATCTCTTACCTACAGTGGTCCGGATGAGCATCACAAGGATTACCTTAACAAATACAGTTTTGTTAAAAAAGACGGCAGCTACGTAAAAACCTTCTGATAGAGCAGGTTATCAGCTCATTGCACCGGGATCGGACATCATTTTGATAGTCTCAATATCATTGGCTGTAAGCTTAATATTTGACTCAATCTTCCTGCCATCCGGTGTTGTAACCGTAACGCCAAGAACGGTTCCCTCCTGCAGAGCATTGTCCTTAATAGCCATAAGAAATGGTACAAATTTGGGATGATCCTGCTGGAAAGTCTGTATTCTTTGCTGTAATTGCATAAACATCATTGGATTCATATTCATATTTTTGTCACCTCTGCTAAAATTTAGCATAAAAATTGAGTGAAATCAAATTTTTTTAT
>JAGBMP010000089.1 GCA_017634825.1 Butyrivibrio sp. | reverse complement strand
CCTATATAGGTGCCATTTTCTGGCGCTACTCGCTTTGAAAAAATTTCAATGTGCATTTTTGAGTGGTTCTGAGGAGTCATGAATAATTCAGGATTGATGATATAGCCATTGAGCCAAGCATAATTCCGTTAAGCATTGTGGATACTACCGCTGCAGAGCCTATTGTCTGTGCCAGCTTATCAGATGTTGCAGCCATGATGAATCTCTGAAGCTCTTTATTCTCTTTGATCAGCGCCAGCATGTCCTTAAAGCTTGGCTTTTCATCGGTTTCGCCATCCTTTTTGATTCCTTCGAAATTCTCGGGAATGTCATATGGAGCAATTCCTATGCATGCCAGAATGTAGAAAAAGAGCGAAACAAGTATTACCACTACATTGTAAGTTGCGAAGTATTCTGTTCCCTGAATGTTATTAAATCTTGGGAGAATCACAGCCGATGCCACAACGCTCATGATCATTGGCACCAGATATGAATACGCTGTACTCCAGACACCGATTGTAGGACGCTGTTTTGGATCATTTGTCAGAATGTTCATATTGATCTGACCTGCTATACTTACGAATGTATAACCAATGATATAGATCACATAGCAGAGGACAAAAAATGTTATTCCCGCTGCACCTGTAAGTGACAGCTTTGCCCCTATATTACACATCAGTGTTGTAGCAATGGCCATAAGAAGCCATCCAAACATGATTGAAAATCTTACTTTTCCAAATCTGGAATTAAATCTTTCCAGGAAAAAAGCTATTACCGGGTCTGTAATTCCATCCAAAAGCCTTGATCCTGTGATAATAAGTCCTGTAACTGCAACAAGAATTCCAAAGTTGGAATTTCCAATATATGTTGCGCCATTCATCAGCAGATAAAATGCCATCTGCCCTGCACCTGTCATCATCGCAAGCGCAATATGCCAGGTTTTAGCTCTTTTATAAGTTACCCCATTTTCTTCTCTTATCAGAGATTTGTCCTTACCCATTATTAACCCCTTTCAGTTGCATGATAATCTTTGAAAGCTTTCCTGTTATGGTCATAGTATCATTTAGTTTTGCAATATGTTAGAATTATTTTATCTCGATTAGTATTATTTTATTGTTTTGAGGAATAAATATGGACCACACTCTTTTTTCAGCTCTTTTAAAAAACCTGCTCTCTGTGGATGTCACGGATGCAACAGACATGGACAACTCTCTTTACGCCTTTGAAAAGAAATACTGCTTCAGCATAAAGATGCAGCCCATGTTTACAAGCAAGGCGCTTTACTATCTTCTGTCCTCCTCCAAAGAAAGCATGATCTATGAGCTCATAGACCAGCTCGGTATCTGCATGTCCTTTTTTACGTTTGATAACAGGATTTATATAATCGGACCTTATGTAAAAGAGAAATATTCAGAGCTTAAGACAGAAACCGTACTTGCAAAAAACGATGAATCCTCATCCAAATCATTGTCGTTTAAGCTGTATTACACAGCATTTCCCATTGTGTATACCGAGCAGATCACCAGTGTTGTAAATAAATGCATAATCTCTTTTTCCCCTACGGAAAGTGAGTATTCATACAGAAGACTATCGGGATTTATTCAGGATGTATCTGAAGAAGATGATAAGACAGAACTGTCCGAGAAGAATTACAGTGAAATCTACAGGAGATATGATCAGGAAAAGCAGTTCCTTTCGATGATAAGAAACGGGGATACCAAAAACATCCTGTCCGCATTTGAAAAATTGTCCGGTCCGGAGGCTCTTTCCGATTTTTCCAAAGAGACTCTTAACTACTATGCCTCGGGCTATGGTCTGGCAATACTTAAAGCTCTTTCCAGAAAAGCTGCGGAAGAATCAGGTCTTTCAGTCATTACAATAGATGAGATAACCCAAAAATACACCCAGCTTTCATCAGCCACAAACAACGCCGATCTTCAGACCCGCTACCAGATCGATATGATTGTTGAGTTGACAAAAGCGGTTCACAATCACAAGCTGTCTCTGGACAAGTATTCTCCATCAATTCAGAAAGTTCTTGAGTACATTAATCTGCATCTGGGGGACCATATATCAAACGAAGAGCTCTCAGCAAATGCCAATATGTCCATATCTCACTTGGCCAAGGTATTTAAAAAAGAAACCGGAGTAACCATGACAGAGTATATAGCTCTTTTGCGCTGCAAAAAAGCTGCCAACCTCCTGAAGAAGACGAATCTTCCTATCCAGGAGATCAGCAGCTACGTCGGTTACTCCGACAATAATTACTTCGTTAAAGTATTTAAAAAGAACTATGATATGACGCCTACAGAATTCAGAAAAGCCAACTGATCGGTGCGCTTTTTTATTGCTGCTGGTCGTATTTGCTGACGTAATCGGGGCGATTATCCATAATGAATGTAAGGATAATGTAAAGCGGAAGTCCTATGCCTCCGGACAATGAGAATACTGCCCAAAGAACTCTTACAATTGTAGGATCCCAGCCGAAGTATTCAGCAACACCGCCACATACACCAAAGATTCTTCTGTCATTGCTTCTGTACAATTTCTTTTCCATCACACGTACCTCCTTAAAGTTCGGTTCCATCAACATCAATCACTTCAATTCTCTCATTATCTCTTTTCTCTATGTTCTGTCTGTTCTTGGTGGCAGCCAGGGCAAAGACTATTGCCAGTATGTCATCAACAGGTCCTGGTAAAAGATCCATCGGAGAGATAACGTAAACAATAAGCAGCACAACTAAAAATCCCTTCCAAAAGTTGCTCATAAGCTTCCCCCTTCCTAATACCGGTTGCTTTGTTACAAGTTTATTCTATAACCGAAGACGGGAAGGTTACACCCATTTTTTGGCGTTTTTTTGTGTCTTATTTTACATTTTTGGAGGGATAAACTCAAATCTGATATAATCAGTCTATGAAACACTATGCTTACATCGTGGAATGCGCAGATGGCACCTACTACTGCGGATACACCAATGATCTGGAAAAGAGAATAGAAACACACAACCGGGGCAAAGGCGCCAAATATACAAAGCCCCGTCTCCCGGTTGTACTTGTTTACTATGAAGAATTTGAAACCAAGGAAGAAGCCATGAGCCGTGAGTGGCACTTAAAACAGCTCTCTCACGCCCAGAAACAGGCTCTTATAAAATGAGTCACAGTGACGTTTCACTTTGACTCATTTTCCTTCGGTCTGCAGATATAGTCCCAGCTGCAGTAATTATCAGGCTGCTTCCTCGGCCTTTACAAACTGCATAGTGCTCTCCTCTTTCTCTTTTAGCTCCCTGAGCATAATTGCGGACATGATGACAACTGCGATCATGGAGCCGATATCTGCGATTGGTGCGGAGTAAAGTGCGCCTTCAACTCCGAAGAACATAGGAAGAACGATTGCAAGCGGAACACTCAGCACAAACTCCCTGAGAAGTGAAAGTCCCATGGACATAACCGGTTTGCCAAGCGCCTGAAGGAACACACTAACTGACTTCTGAATGCAGGTAAGCACGATCATCGACAGGAAAAGCCTGAATGAAAGCACTGCAAACTCATTGTAGAGACCGTCTTCGCTTCCGAAGATTGCTGTGATCTGAAGCGGAAATGCCTCAAAGAGGAAAAGCGCCACAAATCCGACAACCGCCTCAGCTTTTACTATAGTTAAAAAGATCTCTCGAACCCTCTTATACTCTCCGGCGCCATAGTTATAGCCGATTACAGGCTGTGAACCGGCTGCAATGCCGATGCATACAGATACTACGATCTGGAACACTTTCATAACAATTCCCACAACCGTGAGCGGAATATCTGCGCCGTACTTACTCGTAGCGCCGTATTTTACGAGGATATTGTTCATAACTCCCATGATGACCACAATTGAGATCTGAGTAAGGAAACTGCTGATTCCGAGAGGCATGAACTTGCCAATGATATCAATTGACGGAACAAAGCTTTCAAGGTCAAGCTTAACCGACTTGGCCCTTGTGAGATAAACAAGTCCGCAGATTGCAGTAACGATCTGGCCTGTGATAGTTGCAAGCGCAGCGCCCATCATGCCCCAGCCAAGCCCGAAAATAGCAACAGGGTCCAGAATAACGTTGATGATGCATCCAAGAAGTGTTGTGATCATCGCAAATTTGGGACTTCCGTCCGCCCTGATAATCGAATTAAGGCCATTTCCGACAACGAAGAATGGGATACCCATAATAATGAAGTTAAAGTATTCGCTTGCATAAGCGAAGTTGTTCTCAGTTGCGCCAAACGCAAGCAGAATCTGTGTTTTGAATATTGCAAAAAGAGCTGTCATCACAATTCCGATAACAACAAGAAGAGTCAGCGCATTTCCCACGCTCTTATTAGCGCTCTTAAGGTCCTTTTTGCCCTGACAAAGGCTCAAAAATGCAGCACAGCCATCGCCAATCATAAGTGCCACAGCCAAAGAGATGACAGTTATCGGGAAAACAACGTTGGTTGCGCCATTTCCAAGGTAACCGATTCCTCTTCCGATAAATATCTGGTCCACAATGTTATAAAGCGCGGATACCAAAAGTGACATGATGCATGGAATAGAAAACTTCAAAAGAAGCTTGCCGATCTTCTCTTCTGCAAGATATCTGTTTGTGTTCTGATTCATAAAAACCTCCATAAAAAAATACGCATGCGAAGGTCTTCACTTTCACACGCGTACAGTTACAACCAGGCCGTCTGTATTTCTTTTGCAGACAACCAAATATTCATTTCTAAACTTCAGTTTAAAATTTTACTGATTTTATTTGCCTCATGTAATAGTCATGTTTCACAAACATTTTTCGATTTTCTAAAAAGTCATGCGCAGAATTTCTTCCTCAGCAGCTTTCATAATGGCATCCACATCAGCGCCGTAAATATCAAGGCCAACGGCCTCAATCTTTCTGACATCCTGAATTCCGTAGTAGTTCTGTGCCAGGGCTTTAACATAACCGAATCCATACTCATCCAGCGCGAAGTCGCCTCCGGCGGTTGTCACGTAAAAGACCTTTTCCGCCTTACACAGTCCTACAGGAATGCCCTTTTCATTGTATTTAAAAGTTACACCCAGGACATTTATCTGCTCAAAGTACTGCTTAAGAGATGCAGGAAAAGACAAATCCCAGTAAGGCGCAGCTATGACAATGGTTTTGGCTTCCGCAAACTGCCTTGCAAGGTCACAGACAGGGTTTGCGAAGTCTTCAGCCGCTATAATGGCATCTCTCATCTTGAGAAATGCATCATCTACTACCGGAAAAGAGATTTCTTCAAGCTTTACTTCATTATATGGCTGCCCGATCTTATCAAGCAGCTTGTGCGTAAGCCTCAGAGTCCTTGAATCACTACGTACACATGCATTAACAAAAAGAATCTTCCTACTCATCATCATTTCCTCGTCTTTTTGAGTCAGTGTCTCTCATTTTCGTTTTCAAATCTCTCACAGAATCTCGCAGAAAAAGATGGTTCTTCATTACCTACAGTCAAATGTGTAATATCACCAATTCTCAGTGTCCTGAAGATCGCAATTCCCTTCTCCCTTTCTTCTGTCACGATTTCTGTAAGCGATGTCGGAGCCATGGCCAGGAACTGCATTGGGACAAATGGAGAAACATTCCAAAGTCTTGATAGCAAAACGCATGTTATTCCAAAATGGCAGAAGAATGCTAGTACTTTTTCATTTCCGCCATTAACTTTATATACATTTCCATTCCTCTCATAGCCCTGATTTTTTAGGAACTCATCAAAGCATTCAATCACATGGTCATAGATTTCTACAATATTCGATGCCTTTGCCACCTCGCTATCACGCCAGGCCTTGGCATCAAACACTTCCGGATGCTCAGCAAAATAAGAAGGCATCATATCCCAAACAATGCGCTTCTCATAAGTCCCATCACTGCCTATCTTAAGCTCGTTCTTATAAGCCCCTCTTGTCTCCGGATCCGCCTTATTTGCATCAAAATATGCAGGGAATTCCTGAAGCCAGTCCAAAACCTCTGCTTCCATCCCCAGCTCTTTTAACGAATAATCAGCTGTGGCTCTCGCTCTGCCAAGAGGTGAAACATACGCCTCTTCAATCCCAAAGCTCTTAATCTGCTTAGCAAGGAGCTCAGCCTCAACCTTGCCCTTATCTGTCAGGCCATCAATCTCGTAATTGGGATCTCCGTGCCTAAATATCAGTATTCTCATAATTTTTCACCTCATACCTATTATACATATTTTATACTTTTTTTATTTATCAGCCACAAAACAAACATATTAACTTTGTAGAATGTTCATTGTGAGTAAAAAACACAAAAGGGGATTACTAATATGAACAGACTTAAAGCAGCAATTGCTGAATTCGTAGGAAATTACACCAGAAGGCGCGGATATCCGCCCACAGTGGAGGAGCTCATTCTGAACTTTGGTACCTTTAAGATCATGGTAGCCATGTTCTACGTGCTTAACCTCTACAGAATAGGGATGATCAGAAACTCCCTGTTCTTCGGCGTTGGAGATCTCAAGCTGATCCCGGTACGAGTTAAAAACTAAATACAGAAAAAACAAGAGGATGGGCACATTCAAATGCTCATCCTCATTTTTTGTTCACAGTCCCTCTCTTCACCAGCTCCATATAATCCGCATAGCTGATGCTCTCTCCGCCCATACTCTCAAGATGGTCCGTATGAAACTGACAGTCAATCAGCAGATACCCATTCTCCGAAAGTATCTGCGCAAGCCCTATCAGCGCAATCTTGGAGCCGTTCTCCATGTCCGAGTACATGCTCTCGCCAAAAAAACATTTCCCAAGGTTTACGCCATATAATCCCCCGGCCAAAGCCCCATCAATATATGCTTCAACACTGAGCGCAAGTCCCCGGGATGCAAGCAGCGCATAGGCTTTTTCCATATCAGTTGTTATCCATGTACCTTCCTCGGTGGACTCTCTCTTTTCCCTGCACCGGTGCATGGTGTGGGAGAAATCCCGATTCAGCTCTACCCGAACCTCGTGCTTTCTCATGAATTTCTTCATAGAGTGCGAAACATGGATGTTCTCCGGCCTTATGATGTACCTCTCTTTCGGGCACCACCACAAAATGGGATCGCCCTCGTTGTACCAGGGGAAAATCCCATTGGAATAGGCCAGCACAAGCCTTTCTACCGACAGATCTCCGCCGATTGCCAGAAGTCCGTCCTCCCGTGCAAGCGTAGGCAAGGGAAAAGATATTTCTTTGTCATCAAGTTTGTACACAGGCATTACGGATCACTTCCTCGCGGTTTTCGAAGACTCTATCGAAAATTCTTTGCCCTTGGCTGAAAGCTTGATCTTTCCGCCGTTTCTTAGCTTTCCAAACAAAATCTCATCAACAAACAGCGGTTTTACGTCGTTTCTGATTATCCTGTCAATCTCTCTTGCACCAAACTCCTGGCTGATGCCCTTTTCCTTCAAAAGATCTTTTGCCTTCTTGTCAGCAGTAAGAGTGATCTTCTTAGCCAGTAGCTGCTCCGAGAGCTCTTTTAACTTCTTATCAACAACTCTTGTAGCCATGTCATCGTCCATGCTGTTAAAGACAACGACCTTGCTGAGCCTGTTTCTGAACTCGGGCTGGAAGGTGTTCTTGACTGCCTCAGTGAGGACGCTCTCATCCATATTGGTGCTGATAAAGCCGATTCCGCTCTTTCCAAGCCTGTTGGCACCGGCATTCGAGGTCATGATGATCAAAACGTTCCTGAAGTCAGCCTTTCTGCCCTGATTATCCGTCAGAGTAGCGTAGTCCATCACCTGCAACAGCACGTTGTAGATGTCGGCATGAGCCTTCTCAATCTCGTCGAGAAGCAGCACACATGAAGGATTCTTCCTGATCGCCTCAGTCAGAATTCCGCCTTCCTCATAGCCCACATATCCCGCAGGCGAACCAATCAGCTTAGCCACAGCGTGCTTCTCGCCATACTCACTCATATCGAAGCGGATCAGCTTAACGCCCAGCTCCTCGGAAAGAGTCCTTGCGATCTCAGTCTTGCCGACACCCGTAGGCCCCACAAACAGAAGGCTCGCAAGAGGCTTGCCATCCTCAATAAGCCCGGCCTTTGAGAACTTCACGGCATTTACCACCTGGCTGATAGCCTCGTCCTGGCCGAAAATCTTAGTCTTTATGCGCTTCTCGAGAGTCTCAAGACCTGCAGCATCGTCAGTATCCACAGTCTCAATGGGCACTCTGCATACACCCGTAAGAATCTCGTTAATAACGTCCTTGTCTACAGTCTGGACCTTCTTGTCTTGCGGATGGAGCTTCCGGTAGGATCCGGCCTCGTCAATCAAGTCGATGGCCTTATCCGGCAGAAAGCGCTCATTTATGTACTTCGCACTCATCTTAACGGCGTATTCCATGATGCCCTTGGCATACTTAACACCGTGATACTTCTCGTACTTGGATTTCAGGCCGTTCAAAATGGCCACTGTCTCTTCCTCAGTGGGCTCCTTGATCTCAACGTTCTGGAACCTTCTGACCAGTGACTTGTTCTTTTCAAAGTATTTCTTGTATTCCTCGAAGGTCGTAGCCCCGATGAATCTGATATGGCCGTCGGTCAGATAGGGCTTTAGCATGTTTGATGCGTCAAAAGAGCCTTCTCCTACCGCACCTGCACCGGAGAGATTATGGATCTCGTCGATGTAGATTATGGGCTTTTCCTCTTTTCCGATCTCTGAGAGGACCTTCTTAAATCTCTTTTCAAAGTCGCCCCTGTACTGAGTTCCGGCCAGCATTCCTCCAAGGTCCAGGGAAAAGACCTTTGCGCCCTTAATGGCATCCGGAACATCGCCTGTTTTCAGGCGTTCCACAAGCCCATAAGTAATGGCAGTCTTACCGACACCGGTTTCTCCGATATGGAGCGGATTATTTTTGTCTTTCCTGCAGAGGATCTGGATGGTTCTCTCAAGCTCTTTTTCACGCCCGATAAGAGGATTGACGTCTTTTAACGTATCATTAAGACATGGGGCAAAGAGGCTTATTCCGGCCTTGTCCTCCCTGGCTTTGATGCTGCCGTCGACATCCTCGGAAATCTCTTCATTATTCGATTCAATGACTGCCATCTCCTGGAGAACGTCGGCTTCGCTTATATCCTGCTGTTCCATGTAATAGACTGCGTAGCTGTTCTCGAGGTTCCAGATTGCATGCACCAGATGGCGAACGTGTATCTTGTCACAGCCGCTGCTGTAGGCACTCTGGCCTGCAAAGCTGATTATAAAGTTCGTTCCGATGGAAAGCTCAGGCTGGCCATTCTCAGATTTATCCACATATTCTGCGATATATTTCCTGAGGTTGCCATCAAGCATCCCTAAATCTCCGCCACACTCCTTAAAAGCCTCAGCGAAAGTATCATCATCAAGGATCATCAGAAGGACGATCTCGGGAGTTACATATTCATACTGATTTTCTCCGGCAAATGCAACAGCTTTCTGGAAAACCAAAGACGCTTCTTTTGAAAGATCCATATTATGCCTCCTCAACCGTCATTCTGAAGGGAAATCCCTCTTTTTTGGCTCTGGCAAGGGCTTTGTTGACCCTTGTAACAGCTATGTCATAAGGGTATCTTCCCACAACTGCCTGTCCGTTTTTGTGAACGCCCAGCATTATGGCCTCGGCACTGACGGGATCCTTATGGAAAATGTCCACAAGAACAGAAACGACAAAATCCATGGTGGTGAAATCGTCGTTTATCATGATCACGTTATACTGCCTGGGCTCTTTGATCCTGCTATAGGTCTTTTCCTTAGTCTGGCTTCCTGTCGCCATGTCTTTTCCTGCCTCCTGATGTTAAGGCGTATCAGTTAGTGATGGCATCCACCGTGTCCGCAAGACTCGCCTTCTGCATGCTCGTGGCCGTGGTGGTCGCAGTTAGCTTCGCTGCTGGCTTCCAGAGTTCCTGCAATAAGAGCATCAACTGCAGCATCTGTGCTTCCGCTTACACCTGCATAGAGCTTTATTCCCGCTTCCTCAAGGGCACGCTGTGCTCCTCCGCCGATTCCGCCGCAGATAAGTGTATCAACCTTGGCGATATTAAGGATTCCTGCAAGAGCGCCGCATCCTTCACCGTTTGTGCCAAGGATCTTGGAATCTACAACCTTGCCATCTTCTATATCATAAACCTTAAACTCTTCTGTTCTTCCAAAATGTCCAAAAACATTCCCTTTATCATATGTTACCGCTACTCTCATCATCTTGTCTCCTTTTTTCTTCATACTTACTTTTAATCCATTTCTCTCACTGTCAATTTCGATGTTGCCACCGGCTATTCGAAGCCTCTTACCCTCCACAATAGCGCTGATCATCTTTTTCCTGGCGCTCTCATACATGGCTGTCACTGTGGTTCTCGCAACGCCCATTCTCACTGCGCATGCCTCCTGATTGAGTCCCTCATGGTCAAGAAGCCTTATGGTCTCATATTCATCGAGAGAAAGCACAATGGTCTCCAGATCATCCGTGTCCGCATCCTCGGGGATAAAGCTGTAATGATCCGGGAAATTCCAGATTTTTCTGCACTTTGTAGCTCTTGGCATAGTTTTCCTCCATTAATCGAAATTGACATATGTCAGTTTGAATATACAACTCATTCTGACATATGTCAATATTGTCAATTTATCAACACAACTGAGAAATCATTTACGTTGGTGCCTGTAGGACCGGTCTTGATAAGGCCGTCACAAGCTTCCAATATATGATAACAATCGTTATCCTCAAACATCTGATCAAATCTGGCAAAAGAGATCCCATCGCCTTCTAAACTCTTCATGGTATCTCCGTCGACATAGCCCCCGGCTGCATCTGATGGGCCATCGGTTCCATCGGATCCGACGCTGAAAACAGCTACATTCTCAAGCCCTGAAATCACCTTGGCTGCGCCACAGGCTATCTCCTGGTTTCGTCCGCCAAGGCCTGTTCCCTTAAGGTGTACAACCGTCTCGCCACCCAGAATATACGCATTTTTCTCGCCGTCAAAAGCGTGAGAACAGGCTATTTCTCCCAGTATCTTCCCAACTTCTCTTGCTTCTCCGGTTGCTCTGTCAGTCAAAAAAACTGTCCTGTATCCCAGTTCCTCGCAGCATTTCCCGGCCGCTCTGCACAGCTCTTTTACACTGCCGATCACTACGTTGGTCGCATTGCCGATTTCCTTGGGAGTCTCAACTTCCAGGAGTTTCTCCGCCTCCCCCGAGAGCTTTATCCCATATTTCTTCACAATTTCTTTTGCCATTTCACAGGTGCTGCTGTCGGGAACAGCAGGCCCGGAAGCGATCATATCCAGCGGATCTCCCACGATATCCGAGAGGATTATGCTGTAAACCTTTGCCGGCGCTACAATCTCTGCAAATCGCCCTCCCTTTACTCCGGAGAGTCTTTTCCTGATGGTATTTATCTCATTTATATCTGCTCCGCAAGCCAAGAGCTGTCCTGTTATATCCTGAAGCTCAGAAAGGTCCACCAAAGGCTTCTCAAATAGCGCACTTCCGCCTCCTGACAAAAGAAACAGTACCGTATCATCAGCAGTCAGACCAGCCACCATTTCAAGCACCTTCTCAGTGGCCTTTACACTGTTTTCATCAAGCACAGGATGTCCGGCTTCTAAGCACTCAATCTTATCCAGCTCGTCCTTAATATGCCCATACTTGGTGATCACTATGCCCTTCTTATACGAAACATGCTCCGAAGCTACCTTCGCCATGCTATAAGCCGCCTTTCCGACAGCAACAATATAGATGTTCCCTGTCAGATCCGCATCCTTAAGCGCACGCACCACAGCCTCTTTTGGCATTACAGCGCCGATTGCCTGCTTTATGATCTTATCCGCATCGCTTCTGAGCTTATAATTCATTTCTTCTCCATCTTTTACTGAATCTGATCAGCAAGTTCCAAAACCTTTGCTGCCACTTTGTCTCTGTCTGCTTTTGTAACCTTTTTGTAAATAGGGTACGCAGCGCCAAGCACTGCCATTCCTATGATTCCTATAATAATGCCGGGTATCAGAAAAAGCACCTCACCCACAAGCGCCATGCTCATACCTATTCCAAAAATAAGTGTACCAATGATTCCGATCGCCATGGAATATATCTGCCCCCTTCTCTCGGCCTGTCTGTCCAGAGCTTTGAGCTGTTCAAACTTATCCTCTTCAGGATTCTCGTATTTTCTCCTGATGGCTTCAACCTCTTTTGCCTTATCAGCGCTGTAGTTGTACTCAAAAGTATTGTTTTCGTTCATTTTTATTTCCTCCGTTTATTTGTTTGTTTTTGCTTTCTATGGTCTTAATTATATGGAGGAAGTATTTTTGTTTTGTTTCGCTATTGTTTCTGTTTTATTAAAAAGACACTGTGAAAGCAGTTCCTTTTCCAAGCTCACTTTTCACTGTGATTTCTGCTCCGCAGATGTCGATGACTCTTTTAACAAGCGCAAGGCCCAGGCCATTTCCTTTAGTAGCATGCGAGGTATCTCCCTGATAGAACTTGTCAAAAATATGCTTTCCGGTCTCCTCTGAAATACCACAGCCGCTATCTGAAACCTCAACCTGAATATGTCCCTCAACACTGTGTGCTGTGACCTTAACTGTGCCTCCGTCCTCGGTAAACTTAAAGGCATTGGATAAAAGATTATTCCATACCAGCGACAACAGCTCTTTATCCGCTGTTATTTTGAGGTCATCATCGATATCAGTATCGAGTTCGATGTTCTTTTTCTCCCAGATATCTTCGAATCCCACAATGCACTCTGCAAGCTGCTCTCCGAGATCATAAGTCTCTTTTTCCGGATAAATCTGTTGATTCTCCAGTTTGTTCAGCTTAAGTATATTAGTGATCAGCTCCGAAAGCCTTCCCGTCGCATCCGAAATAGCCCTTGCATATTCAAGTCTCTTTTCCTCGGGAAGGTCCTTCCCCTGAAGCATCGTGCTGTAATTTCCGATGACAGACAGCGGAGTCTTGATCTCATGGGACACATTTGACACAAAATCAGTCCTGAGAGTCTCAATGCCAGACAGTTCCTGCGCCATCTTATTGATGTTCTCTGCAATCATGTCAAACTCGTTTCTTCCCGGAATCACAGATACCCCCTCTGCTCTTGCCTTGAAGTTTCCTTTTGCAAGTTCCTCCGTGGCCGCCAGGATCTTTTTTACAGGGTGCTCTATCATAAGCTTTCTCTGTACGCCGTCTATTATGCAGAAGATGAGGCTTAAAAAGAGAATGTTGAGAAATGTCAGGATCGCGTTTTCCTGTATCTGCTCTTTTGTGAAATCAAAAGACCTGAGGAATAAATAAAAGCTACAGGTTACCACAAAACATATCAGAACAAAAAATATCACATATCTTTTAAGCGAAAAAATACTTCCGGTCTTCTTTTCCATAAATTCTTACTCCTTAGGTACTGCCTTGTATCCCAGGCCTCTTACAGTAACAATCTCAAAATCATCACAGTCCGAAAACTTCTCCCTGAGCTTTGTCATGTAGACATCAACCGCTCTTGGCGTTGCATCGGAATCCACATCCCAGAATTCATCCATAAGCTGCCCTCTGGTAAAGGTCTTTTTCGGAAAAGAAAGGAGCTTGAATATTATGTTGAATTCTCTCTGAGTCAGGGGAATCTCCTCGCCCTTAACGGTAACGATATGTTCATCCGTATCCATGACAAGGCTGCCAATCTCAAGCCTCTTGGTACTCGCGATTCCGGCCCTGCGAAGAAGCGCTCCCACATGAAGCGTCAACTCTTCGAGATTTATTGGCTTTACCATGTAGTCGTCAATTCCCGCCATGAATCCTTTTTGCTTTGCTTCAAAGTCTTCCCGGGCAGTCATGAACAGAATAGGAATATTCTCGTTGAGCCTTCTTACGGTTTCTGCAAATTCAAAGCCGTCAATCCCCGGCATCATTATGTCTGAGATGATAAGGTCAAAAGTTTTTCCGTACATCTCATCATAGGCATCCTGGGCATTTAAGCACCCCGTTGTTTCATATCCTTTAGTCTTTAAATATTCGCAAACCGTCTTATTAAGATCGATATCATCTTCCACAACCAGTAAATTAAACAAACTCTAACACCTCCTGATACGTATTTACGATAATATCGTACCATAGAAATGTTAGAGTTTTGTTGCTGAAATTTATCTGTATGAACTTTTATGCAATCTTTCCGGCAGCCTTGAGCCATTCAACCTCATCGTGGATGGTCTCACGGTATGATCTTGTGTGATAACCAAGCTCCTTCTTGGCTTTTGAAGAATCAAAAGCGTTGTTTCTTGCGAGGTTATATACCGAGAAAGTAGTCATAAGAGGCTTTGTTCCGCGGATCTTGCCCATGGTCTCCATCGCTTTTCCCATAAGGTTTGCTGCCCAGATCGGGAGGAACATCTTAACAGGCTTGCAACCTGACTCATCACTGACCATCTTGGAGAAATCCCTGAAGGATACCGGTTCGTTCCCAAGAATGTAGCACTCGCCCTTTCTGCCCTTATCAATAGCCGCAATTGTTCCGTCTGCGAGATCTCTTACATCACAGAGGTTAAAAGAGCCATCGATGCCGGCAGGCATATCTCCGTTAATGATCTTAATAAGTGTTCCTGTGGTCTCACCAACTGCGAAATCTTCAGGTCCAAGTATTCCACTGGGATGTACAACACAGGCATTTAAGCCTCTGTCTCTTACAGCATCAAGCACTTCCTGAGTTGCAAGTGCCTTGGACTGGCTGTAGCAGCCCAGAACCTCTGACTCATCAAACCTCTTAACTTCCCTGATCTTTATTCCCTTAGGCTGCTCCGGGATTGCTCCTGTTGAGCTGCAGTATACGAGCTTCTTGCACTCAGGATGTTCAAGGCAAAGATCAATGATGTTCTGTGTTCCGCCAACATTTACATCCATTACTTTCTGATTGTATTCCGGATTTACTGAAACAATACTTGCAATGTGAAGTACGATTGTCTCTGTATCCTTATCTACTGTAAAAAATCTCTCAAGGGATGCCTTGTCTGTAAGATCTCCTTCTACGATTTCAGCTTCCTTGGGTACGAACTTCATTGCAGGGTCATTTGGGAGAACGAAGGCTCTTACCTTGTCGCCTCTCTCAACGAGCTTTCTGCAAATTGTTCCTCCTAAAAATCCTGCTGCGCCTGTTACTAAATATATTCTCTCTGACATAAT
>JAGBMP010000088.1 GCA_017634825.1 Butyrivibrio sp. | reverse complement strand
GAGGCATATCCAGGACCTTCACTTATCATCGCTTATGCTCCTTGTATCAACCAGGGTCTTAAGGCCGGCATGAACAAGGTTATGGATGAGGAGAAGAAGGCTGTAGCTACAGGATACTGGGATATGTTCAGATTCAATCCTGAGGCAGAGAACAAGTTCACTCTTGATTCCAAGCCTGCTACAGAGGACTTCCAGAGCTTCCTTGACGGTGAGGTTAGATACCTTTCACTTAAGCTCAAGAATCCTGAGAGAGCTGCTAAGCTCAATGCAGCTGCTGCAGAGCACGCTAAGGAGCACAGAGCTTATCTTGAGAAGCTGGTTGCTCTTTACGGAAAAGATTGATCTTTCGATCATCTGAGAGTTAAACAGATATAATAAAAACCCCATGGCCGATGGCCATGGGGTTTTTTATATACATCGTTAAATTTTTGAAAGTGTCTGCACTGCGTTATCCTTGATAACTACAGTGAAGTGCTCAGCCAGATAGTGCTCATCTGCTGTGTTACCGATCTCTGTCTGACCGTACTCGGTAAGAAGAGAGCAGATGTTTGCAAATACTGCACTGTCTATGTCACCCTGATGAAGTATCAGGTAGTACTTACCTTTTGCTTCGTTCTTGTAGAGAGTATTTACTCCACAGAACTTGCGATTAACTATTGCTGCGAATTTAGTAACCTCGTGAAGGGAATTGAATGAGAAGATTCTTGATCCCTTTCTGCTTGGAACGCCCTTTTTCTTAGGCCCGGATGTTTTCTCTTTGACCTTTTTGGAATCTGACTGTGATCCAAAAGGAGTATCGATGAAGTCGCTCATGTTGCTGTGTTGAAGTCTCTTGAAAAGACTCATCACATCCTCTTCATCATCCTCTTCTTCCTCATCATACTCGTAGTCTTCATCCTCATCGTCCTCATCTTCGTCCTCTTCATGAACGGAAGGAGCGAAATTGGAGAACCTGGTATCAAGTTCATCCGGATCCTCTACCTTGGTTATTATAAGGACAATACATTCTGAGTTGATGGGAATGGCCTCGATCATAAGTGGAGTATCTTCGGCGTCAAATCCAAACTCTATATTTGCCTGCTGCATCATGTCCTGGAAAAGCTCTTTTGCCTTGTCCGTTCCATATGCAAGCTCAGTAATCTTGAGGTCTCTCTTCGCAAGGTCATCTCTGGTAAGTGTACATCTGATCTGGTGATCGTTTACTTTTTCAATCTTCATGATGCATACCTCCTCTCCTGACTTTGGAATACATAGATATTAAGTGCTTAAATATACTATGTCAATAGGTATATCGTCATTTTCATGGTAAAAACCTACCATCTACATAAAATCTTAAGAATTCTACAAAAAATCTTAAGAAATTTCGACGGTAAATCTTAAGATTTTGCTGTTATCATTGTTTCTTGTGAGGCGCTCCTGCTAGACTTAAGTCCGGAAAGGAGGCGTGATAGGGAAATTTTAAACTTCTATTTTTCTTTTTTCTTACCGATCAGGTAAGATGTCTTAGTAGTTTCAAATATGATTCCCCTAAGAACAAACAACAAACAAAATTCAGACAAACAAAATCTTTTATTTCTACTTAAATTATACCATATTTTGTACGAGTCAAAATATGTGGCGGAAGGATTTGTGGTTGGGCGCTTCTAAATATTAAAATATGTCAACATCAAAAACGGGTATCTGAACTTGTCACTTGAGGAATTTATCACGTGTATTGCCTTTTGGGAATTTGATATCCGAACGGCGAAAGGAAAATCCATAATAACAATCAACCTTTGCAAAATGGACCCCACCATGCACACCAAGTTAGTTTTAACATAGATTGTTAACAGGATAGGAGTACTTTCATTAATGACGTAAACTTAATAGTCTGTTATAATATAGGGCGATTGTAAAGGAGCTAGGATATGAAGAAAAAGATACTTCCGGCGATTATTATAATCGTCCTTATTTTTATTTTTGCAGGTATTTACGTGGGTCAGGAGATGTTTAAGAAGTACTCCTACAGCACAGAGAAGGCTGATCTTGAGGCCTATTTCGGAGTAGAAGGCGATAACGATGTACCCATCATTTTAGGCAATGAGAAGATCGAAGAGCACGCCAAGCTCTTTGACGGCTACTACTACATGGATTTTGCTTCTGTTCAGAAGTACCTCAATGACCGCTTTTATTACGGAGTAGAGGATGGAACACTTCTCTACACAACGCCCACAGCGGTTATTACAAATGTCATTGGCACAAACGCCTGGTCCGACAGCGATGGAGGAAGCTCTGAAGAGAGCTACGTGATCTCAAGGCTCGAGGGAGAGACTCTCTACATTGCCCTTGATTATGTAAAGAAATACGCAAACTTCTATTATGAAGGTTTCGATAACCCTAATCACTTACAGCTCACCACAAGCTGGGAGGATGAAGAGGTTGCAACTATTTCCAAGAACACTCAGATTCGCATAAGAGGCGGAGTAAAGAGTGAAGTCCTTGAGGAAGTAAAAAAGGGTGACCAGGTGATCGTTCTTGAGGAGCTTGAGAACTGGACCAAGGTTAAGAGCGCAGATTCCTTCATTGGTTATGTCGAGAACAAGAGACTTAAGGATAAGACCACAAAGAGCCCTATCCCTGTTGAGGATTATGTGGAGCCTGAATTTACAGGAATTTCCAAGGATGGCATGGTTAACCTGGGCTTCCACAACATCGGAGGCGTAGCCGGTAATGATACCATTACTGATGTTTTATCAACTGCTAAGAGCCTCAATGTTCTTTGCCCAACATGGCTTGCGGTAACCGGTAACGATGGAACAGTCAGAAGCTTTGCGACATCTTCTTATGTCAAGACGGCCCATGACAAGGGCATTGATGTATGGGTACTTCTTGATAACTTCACCGGAGGAAGCGAAGTTTCATCCCATGAGTTCTTATCTCATGCATCCAGCAGAGCTGCCATCATCAGCAAGGCAGTTGAGGAGACACAGGCGGTAGGAGCTGATGGTATCAACCTTGACTTTGAGCTTATTGCAACAGAGGATGGTCAGTCCTTTGTTCAGTTTATGAGAGAGCTGTCAATCGCCTGCAGAAAGGCAGGGCTTGTTTTCTCGGTAGATAACTATGTACCTATGAATTTCAACGATCACTATGATCTTGCAGAGCAGGGCATTTTTGCTGATTACGTCATCATCATGGGATATGATGAGCACTACGGCGGATCTCAGGAGGCAGGTTCCGTTGCTTCTCTTAAATATGTAGAGAACGGTATCATCAAGACTCTTGAAGATGTACCTGCCGAGAAGGTCATCAACGCAGTTCCTTTCTACACCAGGATCTGGCGCACCACAGACGGCAAGGTTTCCAGCGAAGCTGTTTCCATGAAGACTGCCAAGGAGTTTATCGCAAATCACAACATCGACATGCAGTGGAATGCAGAGGCAGGACAGAATTACGGTGAATACACACAGGACGGAACCCTGGTCCAGATCTGGATGGAAGATGAGACAAGTCTCGGACAAAAGATCGACTCCATGAGAGCCAATAATATCGCAGGAATCGCAGAGTGGTCACTTGGAATGGAATCCCCTGAAGTATGGGATCTCATAGCTTCATATGTAGGTGGCTGATAAGAATTATGAATACAGTGCTTTATAAGATAGACGAACACAATATTGATGCTGCGGCAAAAGAGATCTTGAAAAAGGCCGGAGATATTATAAAAGAAGGCGGGCTTGTTGCCTTCCCTACCGAGACGGTTTACGGTCTTGGCGGAGATGCCTTAAACCCCGAGTCTTCAAAGAAGATCTACGCAGCAAAGGGAAGACCCTCCGACAACCCTCTGATAGTCCACGTGGCAACCATGGAGGATGTGGAGGCAATAGTAAAAGAGGTACCGGAGGCGGCTTACAAGCTGGCAGAGGCCTATTGGCCCGGCCCCCTTACCATGATAATGAACAAAAACGAGAAGGTCCCCCACGAGACCACAGGAGGCCTTGATACTGTGGCAATCCGTATGCCAAACAATGAGATTGCCCTTGAACTTATAAGACAGTCCGGCGGATATATCGCAGCACCCAGTGCAAACACATCGGGACGACCAAGTCCCACCCTGGCAAGATACTGCGTGGAAGACCTCTCAGGCAAGATTGAGATGATCATCGACGGTGGTCAGGTCGGCATAGGTCTTGAGTCAACCATCGTGGACCTTACATCTAAAGAGCCCATGATACTTCGTCCCGGCTATATCACTCAGGATATGTTAAAAGAGGTTTTGGGAGAAGTTACAATTGACAGGACCATTATAGATGCAGCTTCAACCGAGAGACCCAAGGCTCCCGGAATGAAATACAGACACTACGCTCCCAAGGGAAGCCTTACAATAGTTCAGGGAAGCCAGCAGGAAGTAGTGGACTATATAAATGCCAAGGCAAAAGAGGCTATGGCAGACGGCAAGAGGGTCGGCATCATCGGAACGGACGCAACCAGCACTCTCTACAGCGCCGATGTTATAAAGAACGTAGGCAACAGAGAAGACGAAGCTACCATCGCCCACGAGCTCTTTAAGGTCCTCAGGGAATTTGATGATGAGAATATTGATATCATGTTCTCAGAGTCTTTTGACGAGAGTGGAATCGGCCAGGCAATAATGAATAGGCTTTTGAAGGCCGCAGGCCATAATGTTATAATACTATAGGGGAAGGAATTACAAAGATATGATAGCTATTGCAAGTGATCACGGCGGATTTGATCTTAAGGAATCAGTTAAGAAGCACCTTACTGAGAGAGGTTTTGAAGTCAAGGATTTCGGAACTTATGACAAGAACTCCTGCGACTATCCTGACTTCGGAAGGGCAGCAGCAGAGGCTGTAGCTTCAGGTGAGTGCGAGAAGGGAATCGTTATCTGCACAACAGGTATCGGAATCTCAATCGTAGCCAACAAGGTTCCCGGAATCAGATGCGCTCTTTGCAGCGAGACAACAACAGCAAGACTTACAAGAGAGCACAACGATGCCAACGTTCTTGCCATGGGCGGCGGAATGACAGGCGAGCTCCTTGGTAATGAGATCGTAGATGTTTTCCTGGATACTCCTTTTTCAGGGCTTGAGAAGCATGCAAGAAGAATATCCAAGATAGAAAAATAATAATTTAATCAGGAGGATGCGTATGAGCAAAGTAGTAATTATGGATCATCCTTTGATCCAGCACAAGATTGGATTTATCAGAAGAACAACAACAGGAACAAGAGATTTCAGAGAGACCATCAGCGAGATCGCTATGCTGATCTGCTATGAGGCAACAAGAGATCTTAAGCTTCAGGATGTAGAGATAGAGACTCCTATCTGCAAGACAACAGTCAAGGAACTTAAGGGCAGAAAGCTCTGCGTTGTTCCTATCCTCCGTGCAGGACTTGGTATGGTAGACGGAATGCTTACACTTATTCCTACAGCCAAGGTTGGTCACATCGGTCTTTACAGAGATCCCGAGACCTTAAAGCCTGTAGAGTACTACTGCAAGATGCCTGCAGATGTTTCCGAGAGAGAGATTTTTGTAGTTGACCCTATGCTGGCAACAGGCGGATCATCAGTTGCAGCTATCCAGATGCTCAAGGACAGAGGATGTAAGCACATTCACTTCATGTGCATCATTGCAGCTCCTGAGGGACTTAAGGCTATGCAGGAAGCACATCCTGATGTAGACATTTACGTTGGAGCACTTGACGAGCATCTTAACGAGCACGGATATATCGTTCCCGGACTTGGAGATGCAGGAGATCGTATCTTCGGAACCAAGTAAGCGATATAGGATTGCGAGAGCTCTGCGGAGCAATCCGTAATCGCGTCATCACATACATATGCGAGGGGGGGAGATCTTATGAAGCGTGAAGACTACATTTCCTGGGATGAATATTTCATGGGTGTTGCAAAGCTTGCTGCCATGCGTTCCAAGGACCCTAACACTCAGGTTGGAAGCTGTATTGTAAGCGAAGATAACAACATCCTTTCCATGGGATATAACGGCTTTCCCAAGGGCTGCTCTGATGAGGAGTTTCCCTGGGACAGAGAAAGCGATGATGAGCTTTGCACCAAGTATCCGTACGTTACCCACAGCGAGCTTAACGCCATCTTAAACTACCGCGGCGGAAGTCTTGTGGGTGCCAAGATTTATGTATCTCTTTTCCCGTGTAATGAATGTGCCAAGGCTATAATACAGTCCGGCATTAAAACGGTTGTATATGACGATGATAAATACAGCCAGACACCGTCAACAAGGGCATCCAAGAAGATGTTCGACGCTGCCGGTGTGAGATATTATCAGTACACAAGAAGCGGAAGGGCCATCAAGATCACTATCTGACACCATGAATCACAGGAAGAGCTTTTTTGCAAAAGACAATTTCATAACCGGAGTTCTTTTGAAGACGACAGCTCTTTTCTGTGCGGTCATCATGCTTTTTGTAAGCATGCCGATAACTGCAGGCGCCACGGATTCTACCAAGCAGCAGCTTGAGAATGCCAAGAAGGCCAAGGAGCAGACTCAGGGTCAGCTTGAGGATACCAAGGATGACATTGAAGAGATGAATGAGGAGAAATCCTCACTTCAGGGTCAGCTTAACAACTTAAACACCCAGCTGACTGAAGTTAGTAACAATCTCGAGTCTCTGGAAGAGCAGATTGGCGATAAGGAAACAGAGATCGAGAACACTCTGGCTGAGCTGGAAGCAGCAAGGAATATCGAGGAAGAGCAGTATGCTTCTATGAAGAAACGCATTCAGTTCATGTATGAGAAGCAGAACAACATGATGCTGGGAATGTTCTTCGGGTCCAGCAATTTCGCGGATTTCCTTAACAAGAACAACTATATTGAACAGCTTTCGGCCTACGACCGCAAGATGTTTAATGAATACGTTGAGACCAGGCAGCTCATCGAGGAAAAAGAGGCTGTTCTGGAGCAGGAAAGAGAGCAGCTTGAGGATTATAAGGTCAAGGAACAGGCCGAGCAGAGCAGAGTTTCAGGTCTTGTAAATCAGACCTCCGGATCCATCAAGCAATATGCCAACGATATCTCGGATGCCGAGGAGAGGGCCCAGGCACTTGAGGATCAGATAAAGGCGCAGGAAGCGGACATCAAAAAGCTTGAGGCCAAACTTGCAGAAGAGATGAGGATGTCCAGACTTGCCAAGAACTCCACCTGGAGAAATATTTCGGAAGTTACCTTTGCCGAGGGAGACAGATATCTTTTGGCAAACCTGATATACTGTGAAGCCGGGTCAGAACCCTACGACGGTATGCTGGCTGTTGGCGCAGTTGTTATCAACAGAGTATTATCTTCAGTTTATCCGGATACGGTGGTGGGAGTTATTTATCAGAACAAGCAGTTCTCACCGGCATCAAGCGGAAGGCTTGCACTGGCACTTGCCGATGGAAAAGCAACAGCAGCCTGTTACCAGGCTGCCGATGAAGCAATGAAAGGTTATTCAAATGTAGGCAACTGCGTATATTTCAGGACGCCGGTGCCGGGACTTTCGGGAATCAACATTGGTGGGCATGTATTCTACTGATCTGTGCTCTCAGCTTTTATAAGCTCTTCAATAGGGGCCGCAAGTGGCTCTATACCATCTGTATAGATTTCATTCAGGAGCCTGTTCAGAGAGAGCAGGCTCTTTTTAAGAAGAGT
Organism: Butyrivibrio sp.; assembly: GCA_017634825.1. Taxonomy (GTDB): domain Bacteria; phylum Bacillota; class Clostridia; order Lachnospirales; family Lachnospiraceae; genus Butyrivibrio. The sequence continues at coordinate 17,028 of JAGBMP010000088.1, read as the reverse complement.
CTCGTTTATGAGGCGCTTCTCAAAGGCCTCGGACAGCTCGTCCAGGTCCACAACCCTGATCTTACCTGAGGGGTAAACAACAACGTCAGCAAGAAGGTCTATGATATGAAGCTCGTTTTTGGCTTCGTTCAGTTCATAGTCAACCACATCGAAGTACCAGAAAAGAAGCTCGCCGTCTCTTTTTAAAAACTTGCTGATCCTGTAGCCTCTATCCAGGTAAAAACAGGAATAGCCATCGGAAAAATCGCGGCGCTCCTTGATCACGTGCCACTTGGTCACGATCATGGAATCTGTCCGCTTCAGAATAATATCATCCTTAAGTTCCACGCATTCATCCGGGATGAAGCGCCTGCGAAATAGCGTTAAATTATTCATACAAAAATAATATAATAGCAAAAATTGAAAGTCAATTATGCAGGATAAATCGATTAGACTAACAATATTAAAAACAATCTACTTCATAGTAGTTCTTGTCATAGCGATACTTGTCGTAAGTCACTTCTCTAATGGGGACAACGCAGATATGTCTGCCCCCATGTCTGAGGCCACACTTCCCATGGTAACACTTGTCAGTGGAGACAGAGAGGTAAATCCTCTTCACGGCTACACTTCAGAGATTGATCTTAGCTATCTGCGCGGCAGTATAATGCCAATCGGAGCAGCAAGGGATGTTCACTACAAGGTAAATACTTTCGGAAACAAGGTCTGGAACCTGGGCTTTGAAGTAAGGAGCATAGACGGTAAGAGCCTTGTTGAGAACACAGAGATCACGGATTACAGGGAAAACGATGATTACATCGAAGGCTCTTTTGTCCTTAAAGACCTTATAAATGCAGGGCAGGAGTACATGCTGGTAATCCTCATGGACACTGAGATCGGAAAGGCCAGATACTACTCAAGGTTTGTCTGGACCGAGGATGATTCCAAGTACTACATTGATGAGGAGCTGGATTTCGTTCTGGGATTCTCTGAGGCAACCTTCAGTAAGACAGAGGCTCAGGAGTACACCAAGTATCTGGAGTCCAACGGCGATGGCGACAACACAACCTTCAATAAGGTTAACATCCACTCGAGCTTTAGCCAGGTGACCTGGGGAGATATGACGGTTACAAAGCATACTGAGCCGGAGATATTTGTTAAGGACCTCCATGGACAGACCGGAATTTACGAGCTCATGTACAGGGTTACCATCAAGGATGGTACTGCCAGCAGGCTCTACAACGTGACGGAGTGCTACAGGGTAAGATATACTTCGGACAGAATGTACCTTCTCAACTTTGAGAGGACCATGAACTATGTGTTTGATTCATCTTCCTATGCGCTTGGAACCAACACTATTGCAATGAATATTTCAAGTCCTGACCTTCAGCTGGTGGAGAGCAGCGGCGGAAGCGCCTTTGCCTTTGTCAGTGAGAACAGGCTTTACATGTTCAATAACTCAGAGAGTAAGCTCGCTTATCTCTTTGGCTTCTACGATACAAACAACGACGATCCAAGGACAAGATGGCAGGACCATACCATCAAGATTTTAAACGTGGATGAGGCAGGAAACGTAAGGTTTGCTGTAGCAGGTTACATGAACCGGGGAATCCATGAGGGTGCTGTCGGAATCGCAGTCTATGACTATGATTCGGCTATGAATTCAGTGGAGGAGCAGGCGTTTGTAGAGAGCGTTCAGTCTGCGGAGATTCTTTGTAACTACGTTTCGAACATAGCCTACGCCAGCAGCGCAGATATCTTTTACGTAATGCTGGATCAGAACATTTACGCAATAGACCTGCTGGGCAAGTCTGCCAGCCTTGTGGCTCAGAACATCGGAGCAGGTGAATACAAGATCTCAAGGTCTGAGAGCACCATAGCATGGCAGAGTGATCTAAAGAGCCTTAAGCTTATGAACCTCAGTAACAGAGTGGAATCAGAGATAAAGGCGGATCCGGGTGATCACATAATCCTGCTGGGATTTATGGGAGAGGATCTTGTATATGGTTTGTGCCATGCATCGGACGTTGGCGTAGATACCATGGGCAATCCCCTTTATGCGATGTACAACATAAGGATTGGTGACCTGGATGGAAACATCCTTGAAAACTACCATCCAAGCGATATTTATGTGACAGGAGTGTCAATCGGAGAGAATCAGATAAAGCTCACCAGAGTTGTAAAGGATGAATCCGGTGAGAATTACATCTCAACCTACGACGATCAGATAACCAGCACACTTAAACCGGAGACCGGAAGCAATCTGATCACAGTTGTCTCTGTGGATGTATTTGAGAAAATTGTTCAGATCACAACAAAGAGTGACATTAAGTCCAAACAGCTAAGAGTACTTACACCTAACCAGACGCTGTTTGAGGGCAGCAGAAATGTTAAGCCCGATATAGAAAGAGATACCAAGGAAAAGCCCTTCTACTATGTATATGGCATGGATGGAATCAGGGCTATCTATACCAATCCGGCGGATGCTGTCAAGCTTGCAAATGATGCGCCGGGCATGGTTGTCGGTGATGATAATGATTATGTATGGCTCAAGGGAAATCTCCTTCGCTCAAACCAGAACATGACCATAACAAGAACCGCCGAGAGCTACGAGGGTATGGATGAGATCAGCTCAACTGCTGTCTGCATCGATCTGATGCTCAGGTATGAGGGTATCAACAGGAATGTTCAGTCACTTCTTGATGAGGGCGAGAGCGTAGTCAGCATCTTAAAGAGCTCGCTCCCGGATGCCCAGATATTGGAACTGGATGGTTGTCCGCTGTCAGCTATGTTATACTATGTCAATCAGGACATACCGGTTCTGGCAATGTTAAATGACGGATCATCGATGCTGGTGATCGGTTTCAATGACCTCAACACGGTGCTTATGAATCCGCAGACTGGTCAGGTTTATAAGTATGGAATGAATGATTCGGACAAGCTCTTTTCCGATAATGGCTACCATTTCATCACTTATATAAAATGAAAGGATAGGCAATGACAGATAACAGAAACGACGATCTCGATTTCAGAGAGGTCAATGAAGAAGGGGAGAAGTTGACATCTGATGAGAAAGCAGATGTTAAGGATACTTCTGCCAAGGATGCTTCAAGCGATGACAAGAAGGAACAGCCTCAGTACGAGGATGTGTGCTTTGTCTGCAGAAGGCCTGAGAGCAAGGCGGGCAAGATGTTCCATCTTCCCAACAATATATGCATATGTGACGACTGCATGCACAAGACCATGGAAGCAGTCAGCCAGTTTGATTACAATAATCTTTTAAACAACCCGAATCTTATGAACGAGCTCAACAAGAACTCAGGAGGCTTTCCTAACTTTGGCTTCTTTAACATGGATGGGCTTAATAATGGTGGAAACAATTTAGGCGGCGGAATTCCCAATTCACAGAAGATCAAGAAAAAGAGTGAGAAGGATAAAAAGCCCGTCATCAACATCAAGGACATTCCCGCTCCTCACAAGATAAAGGCCAAGCTCGATGAGTATGTCATCGGACAGGATAAGGCCAAGAAGGTCATGAGTGTTGCTGTTTACAACCACTACAAGAGAGTTGCTACAGACACCATGGACGAGATTGAAATCGAGAAGTCAAACATCCTGCTCCTTGGACCTACAGGAAGCGGTAAGACATATCTGGTCAAGACACTGGCAAGGCTCCTTGATGTGCCTCTTGCCATAGCTGATGCTACATCGCTTACAGAAGCCGGATACATCGGCGATGATATCGAGAGCGTAGTAAGTAAGCTCCTGGCAGCAGCCGGCAACGATGTTGAGAAGACCGAGCACGGTATCATCTTCATCGACGAGATTGACAAGATTGCCAAGAAGAAGAACACCACATCCCGTGATGTCAGCGGAGAGTCTGTTCAGCAGGGAATGCTTAAGCTACTTGAGGGTTCCAATGTGGAAGTTCCCGTAGGCGCCGGCAGCAAGAACGCCATGGTTCCTCTTGCAACCGTTAATACCAGAAATATCCTCTTTATCTGCGGAGGTGCATTCCCGGATCTTGAGGAGATCATAGCCCAGAGACTTAACAAGCAGACATCCATCGGATTTGATGCCGACCTTAAGGACAAATATGAGAATGATCCGGATATTCTTACCAACGTAACCATTGAGGATCTCAAGAAGTTTGGTATGATCCCGGAGTTCCTCGGAAGACTTCCTATCATCTGCACACTGCGTGCCCTTGATAAAGACATGCTGGTTCAGATACTAAAAGAGCCCAAGAATGCTATCCTCAAGCAGTACCAGAAGCTTCTTGCGCTTGATGAAGTTGATCTTAGATTTGATGATTCTGCTCTTGAAGCTATTGCCGAGAAGGCTATGGAAAAAGAGACCGGAGCGAGAGCTCTTCGTGCGATCATCGAGGAGTTCATGCTGGATATCATGTATGAGATTCCCAAGGATGAGAACATCGGTCGCGTGACCATCACCAGGGACTATATAGAAGGAAAGGCTTCGCCGATCATTGAGATAAGGGGCGAGAGCGTGCCAAAGCTTCCGAAACTTAATACGGAAGAAGCAAAAGAAGTATAAAAAAGAACCCCGTTAAGGGGTTCTTTTTTCGTCATGGAGTCAGTGGGGACGGTTCTCTTTGACTCCCTTATTTTAATTTACTCAAATGTCACAAACGTTCCTGCCTTGCCCTTAAGCGCATCCCCCACAGTGCTGATGGATGTGATAAGAACCGAACCGTTATGGTTTGCCTCAAGGAACTCAATAGCTGCCTCAACCTTCGGAAGCATATCAACCTCGCCGAACTCACCGGCAGCGATATACTCTTTTGCCTGAGCAACGTTCATCTTAGTGATGGGCTCTTCCTCAGGAGTCTCGAAATTCTTGTAAACATAAGGCACTGAAGTCAGAATAATGAGCCTGTCTGATTTAAGGTCTGCAGCGAGCTTGCCGGCTATGGCATCCTTCTCGATGACCGCGGATGCACCCTTAAGTACATGACCCTGCTGGATTACAGGGATTCCGCCGCCTCCGCAGCAGATAACTTCCTGACCTGCGTCAACCAGTGCTCTGATTGCGTCGATCTCAACAATGTCGATGGGCTTAGGCGCTGCGATTATTCTGCGATAGCCGTTTCCCGGCTCTTCTCTTACAAAATTACCCTTCTTTATCTCAGTATCCGCATCTTCTTTGGACATGTTCCTTCCGATGGCCTTGGTTGGCGCATAGAAAGCCTCGTCGTAGGGATCAACGGTAACCTGAGTCAGGATAGTGCTGACAGGAGTTGAAATACCGCGGCCCATCAGCTCGGTCCTTAGTGAATTCTGAATATCGTATCCCACATAACCCTGACTCATGGCGTTACATACGCACATGGGAGCTGCTGTGTAGTCGATATAGATCCTGTGAAGCTCAGTCATTGCCTTGTGGATCATGCTGACCTGCGGACCGTTAGAGTGGGTGATCACCAGCTGATATCCGGCTTCCACCAGATCTGCCAGAGCCTTTGCTGTGATCTTGGTAGCTGTGAGCTGGTCGTTTGTCGTCACGCCCAGTGCCTCGTGACCAAGGGAAACTACTGCTTTGATGTTATCCATTTCATCCTCCTATGAGCTTTTTAGATAAAAACATTTTAGCTTATCGATATAATATGTGCAAAATGATGATTGAATTTCTCACAATAGAATTGTAATATATAGCCTTGTCGGTAACTCGTTAATTTTTGTTTGCCATTTTTATTGGCGGAGCGGATATATATGAAGAAATCAAATACCAAGGACCTTACAGTCGGCAATCCCATGGGCCTTATCTTTGGCTTTGCCCTCTCGCTCTTTTGGGGAATGCTGTTTCAGCAGCTCTACAATATCATAGATACAGCTATCGTCTCATGGTTTTTGGGAAAAGAGGCTTACACCGGCGTAGGTACTACCGGAGCCATCAACTTCCTTATAATGGGATTCTGCATGGGAGTCTGCAACGGTTTTGCCATCCCCGTAGCTCAGAGATTTGGGGCAAAAGACCTAAAGAGCATGCGCAAATTTGTATCCCATGCCATTATTTTATGCGTTATTCTGGCGTCTGTCATGACATTTTTTGTCAGCATATTCTGCAGACAGATCCTTGTTGCCATGCATACACCGGCGGATGTTCTTGACTACGCTTACCAATATATCCTGGTAATATTCCTTGGAATACCTGTTACATATATGTACAACCTGCTCTCGGGTATCATAAGAGCTCTTGGCGATTCCAAGCACCCGGTGCAGTTCCTTATCATAGCATCTATTGTGAACATTGGTCTTGACCTTCTGTTCATCATACCTCTTAACATGGGTATCACAGGTGCTGCCCTTGCAACAGTTATATCCCAGGGACTTGCGGGAGTTATGTGTCTTATCTTTATTATCAGAAAGATTGAGATACTTCAGCTCTCAAAAGAGGATTGGGTTTTGGACAGCTCACATTTCCTCATCCTGCTTAACATGGGTCTTCCCATGGGACTTCAGTATTCAATCACTGCAATTGGAAGCGTGATCCTTCAGACTGCCATCAACGGACTTGGCGTAGATGCAGCAGCTGCAGTCACAACAGCCGGTAAGGTCGGAATGTTCTTCTGTATTCCTTTTGATGCTCTTGGTTCAACCATGGCAACCTACGGCGGACAGAACGTTGGAGCCAAGCAGCTCGACCACCTTCAGAACGGCCTTGTTGCAGCCATCAAACTGGGATGTGCTTATTCACTTATAGCTTTTGTGGTTCTTTACTTCTTCGGAAGAAGCTTTGCAATGATATTCCTGGAGGCGGGAGATGTGGCTTGTCTTGATAATGCTCATCTCTACCTGATAATAAACAGTGCCTTCTACATACCGCTGGCTCTTGTAAACATCGTAAGGTTCCTTATTCAGGGAATGGGATTCTCCCTCTTTGCAGTACTTGCCGGAGTGATGGAGATGATCGGAAGAACCATTGTTGCGGTGGTTTTGGTGCCTATATTCGGATTCCCTGCCCTTTGCTTTGCAAGCCCCATCGCCTGGGTCCTTGCGGATGCATTCCTGATCCCAGCCTATATTTCTGTGAAAAAGAAACTTGCCCGTATCTTCAAGGGACAGGTGGAAATCTACTAAATAATTCGGAAACGCTTTGTGGCGTTTCCGATTTTTTTATTCATTGATATGGGTTGTCATGTGCGGATCAAGATCGGGATTGATCTTGGTTACCTTGCGGTCATAGGTCATAAGACCGTTCACCTCTTCCTCAACGTCGCTGACCTGTGTATAGACAGCTCCGCAGAGTCCCTTTGGAATAAGAGGTTTCATGCTTGCGTTTATAAGATTGTAATATGCGACGCCCAGAGTATCGAGGTTGTCGTATTTTTTATATCCGTAAATCCTGTCAACACTGCTGTGACCGTCGATGTGGCAGGCAAGTCCGCCGTACTCGGAGATAACGAAAGCGCGTTCTTTCTCCTTCTCCACATCAAGAGGTCTGAAGTAGTTGTGGACGCTTCTGTAATTACCGCTGCCCTCGTCAAACCATCCGCTGGCCTGGTCGATTGGACGGGAGTCATCAAGCTCTTTTGCCATAATGGTGGCACTTGCGGCGTTGAACTGCCCCCAGCCCTCGTTGAAGAGAACCCAGGTTGCGATGCTCGGTACGTTGTAGAGATAGCTGATGGTGCCCTTCATCTCCTGGAGCCACTCGCTGCGGCCCTCAGCAGAGCCTCTTGAGAAGGTCTTGTAATGTGAAGGACCATCGCTCATGCGGCCGAAGATCTTGGGAAACGCGGTCGGAAGATAGGAGACCACGGGCTTGGCGTAGCTTGAGCCTCCGCTTACCATATCCTGCCAAACGATCATTCCAAGCCTGTCGCAGTGGTAGTACCAGCGCGCGGATTCCACCTTGATGTGCTTTCGCATCATGTTAAAGTGAAGACGCTTCATCTCCTTGATGTCGTAGATAAGGGCATCGTCAGTCGGAGCTGTATAGAGCCCGTCCGGCCAGTAGCCCTGATCCAGAACTCCCATGAGGAAGTATGGCTTATGATTTAAGCAGAACCTCGGAGTTCCCTCGCTGTCAGGCTCCACGGTAAAGCTTCTCATGGCAAAGTAAGAAGTGACATGGTCGTCACCAATCTGTATGTGCAGAGGATACAGATACGGGTCCTCCGGAGTCCAGAGATGCGCATCATCTATGGTGAAGGTAAAGCCGTAGTAGTACTGCTCGCGAGCCTTCTGTCCTTCCACCGTGCAGGGACATGTGTCTGAGGCAAAAGACAAGTCTTCCGTAAATTTAGTTTCATAACCGCCTGAAGCTTCTGCCGACTTTATCATTTCATGTCCCGGGAATTTAACGGATACCTTGCCGGGAAGATTGGTTGAAACCTCAATGAAAAGAGTCTTAAGATCGCTCTCGGGACGGATGCGGATCTGCCTGATATATGTGGCCGGAACTTCTTCAATCCATACAGTCTGCCAGATTCCGCTCTGACAGGTGTAGTACATTCCGCCGCGGCGAAGTGTCTGCTTGCCTCTTGAGTGATAGGAGGAGTCGCTGGTGTCGGCTACTCTTACCGAAAGGTAATTATTCTCGACAGCTCTTTTATCCTCTGAGAGATTGAGCTGGTCGGTGATATCGATGGTAAAAGGAAGATACCCGCCCTTGTGGGATGCCACGAAGGCGCCGTTTACATAGACGTCGGCGAACTGATCCACAGCACCGAAATGGAGCAGGATCCTGGAGTTTTCATATTTTCTGTTGAAGGTGGGAAGAGCTCTTTTGTACCAGAGAAACTGGTCCGGCTCAAGGCGCCTCTCAACTCCGGAGAGCATGGCCTCGGGCGAGAAGGGTACAAGTATCTGACCGTCCATCTGTGACGGTATCTGAGAAGCAAAAGAGTCATTGAGGCTCTTGTTGTCGAATTCCGTCGGCGCCGGGACTATACAGTAATCCCAGTAGCCGTTTAAGTTTATATAGCTGTCCCTGACAAATTGGGGTCTTGGATACTCGGAAAGTACGTGGTCCTTATCAAGTTTTTCTCCCCAGGGGGTAAAGAGCCTGCCCAGGACGTCGTCTTCATGTGGCTTATCTATACTTCTGAGTGCATCAATGAGGTCCATAGGAACACCTTTCTTAATCTGTAGTAGTTTGCTGCCCTGCAGCTGTTGCGATGAGATCCTGATAGAATGCGCAGTTTGTGGCATTTCTGTATGCGCTGACCCACAGAAGCGGGATGAACATCGTGATTGCGCCCAGAAGATAGAGCGGGATGAAGGACACATTCATGTAAAAGAGCCTGAAGACATTGCCTTTCATGAGTCTTCTGCTGGTTGCCAGAATCTCTTTTGCCGATCTGTCAGGAAAGTCGTGGAGAATGTAAAACGCCTGGGAGTAGATAAGACCAACGACAATATTGATGATCAGGCCGATTCCGAGAAGAAGTAAGGCGGTCGCCATATCGTTTGCAGACCTGGTTGAAGCATATCTCATCACAAAGAGCTGTGCAGGAACGCTGGCAATGAAATCAACCAGTACGAAGAGTGCCTGGATGGTCACGGCTTTCTGTGGCTGCTGACGCAGTCCGAAAAAGACATCTGCAGTTGCCACGGGCTGTGAATACAAAAGATTCATGTAAAGATAAGCCCTTCCGGACACAAGTACACCCAGAAGAATGTTTATGATTATGGTTATTAAACTGTTGATGATTATTAAAAGGATGCTCCCCGTACCTGAAACGGTCGAGAAACCGGAGACCAGGAGCTGGATAGCCAGGATAAGCAGATTTGCTCCGATCAGAGTTCCGTATTTTCCGAGTGACTGTTCTTTTGCGATGGCCTTAAGCTGCGCCGATGACTTGTAGTTCAAAGTAAAATGCTCCCCAATAATTCCCCCGTAGTTCATTTAGCCGGCCATGTCGACATTTGCTCCCAAAAGGCCCTGTTTGTTAAGGTCTTTTCTTGCCTGAACATAAGGATTTTCTTCATTGCTGTATGCAATCTTTGTGCAGGTCTCACCACCTGCAACATAAGTACGTCCGCATTCGGGACATACTGCGGTCCTGATAGAAACTGAAGCCTGAAGGACCTTGCCGTTGTTCATGGCTGCATCCTTGTAGGCGTTGCTCACGTGCTCAGCCTCATGTCCGCGGACTCTTGAAGCTGCTGCTTGTGGGCTTATATGCTGCGCAGTTTTAAAAGAAACCATTTCGTCGGAACCGTCCTGATACTTGCGGTTCTTGCAGGTTTCACATTCTGCGGGAGAAACTCTTTTGCCGGGATTGGCCTTGGTGGACTCGCCCGGATTTAATATGGCCTTGCCGGCTCCTTCTGCTGCGGCTGCTGAACCTGCTGCTATTGAGCCGTTCTGCATTCCCATTGCATAAGAGCTGTTGTATGCGCTGTATCCACTTACTGCACCGATACCCATAGGCACCTCATTTCCATGCCGTTGCCGGGAATTATTCGCCGATCTGTACGCCTAATTCCTTGAGCATTTCATCAAAGCTTACACCGTTCATCTGCTTCGAGATTGTATTTAGCTGTGCCCGGGACTGCGGATCTGTGAGGACAGTGTAGAGGTCGTAGGTGAAGACACCATATCCGACTACAATACCTATTGATCCATAAAGGATGGCTTTCTTGGCCTGAGGAAGGAGTTTCTCAAGTGTACCCTTACTCAGTATGGCAAGAATTATTGCTACGCCTCCGATGACTACGCCTAAGTTCAAAAACAAACAAAGGGGTATGGAAGCCAGCCCCAACACTAAAGCAGTACCTGCTAAAGCTAAATGCCCATCATTTCCCATCAAAACTTTTCCTCACAAAACCTCATTCTTACTATAGATATTACACTAAAAACGCGTCTTTTTCAATGTTTGCGCGGGATTGCCAAGTCTTGAAAAGTGTCCGAAATGCTTGGTATAATATGGGAGTGCGCATTGTTTATGAAAAATTAAGCTAAATTTCTTACTGTATTTATGCGCGCTTCACAGAAATACAGGTATGGAGAGGGTTTTATGGACATCGTTTTAAAGATCAAAGAGGAACTAAATGTTGAGAAATGGCAGGTCGAGGCAGCAGTCAAGCTTATCGACGAAGGCAATACCATTCCTTTTATTTCACGATATAGAAAAGAGGTTACGGGATCTCTTAATGATGAGCAGCTCCGTAATCTTGATGAGAGGCTCAAGTACTTAAGGGGCCTTGAGGAGAGAAGAGAGCAGGTTCTTGCTTCTATTGAAGAGCAGGGCAAGATGACAGATGAACTCAGAGCCAAGATTGTGGCTGCTGAGACAATGGTAGCTATTGAGGATCTCTATCTTCCTTACAGACCAAAGAGAAAGACAAGAGCATCAGTGGCAAGAGAGAAGGGACTTGAGCCTCTGGCAGAGATCCTTCTTGCTCAGGAGACTGATAAGCCGCTTCTTGACGAGGCAGCAGCTTTTGTGGATGCTGAAAAAGGCGTTGAGAATGCAGCAGATGCACTTCAGGGTGCTATGGATATCATCGCAGAGGATGTCTCCGACAACGCTGATTTTCGTACCTACATTCGTGAGGCAACAATGGAGAAGGGTGTTCTTACCAGCAAGGCCAAGGATGAGAAGGCCCAGTCCGTTTATGAAATGTACTATGACTACGAAGAGCCCATCAGTAAGGTATTGGGACACAGAGTACTTGCCCTTAACAGAGGCGAGGCAGAGAAGTTCCTTGTTGTTAAGATCGTAGCTCCCGAGGAGCAGATCCTTCAGTTCCTCAACAAGAAGATGCTCAAGAATGAGAACCCTGTGACTACTCCCGTTATCGAGGAGATCAATCAGGATGCATATGAGAGACTCATTGCTCCTGCAATTGAGAGAGATATCAGAAATGAGCTTACAGAGAAGGCTGAAGATGGCGCCATTACAGTATTTGGCAAGAACCTCACTCAGCTTCTCATGGCACCACCTATCGCAGGCAAGACAGTTCTTGGCTGGGATCCGGCCTTCAGAACAGGATGTAAGCTTGCTATCGTAGATCCCACAGGTAAGGTGCTTGATACCAAGGTTATCTATCCCACAGCACCTCAGAACAAGGTTGAGGAGTCCAAGGCTGAGCTCAAAAAGCTCATTGAGAAATATGATGTAGATCTTATTTCAGTAGGAAACGGTACAGCATCACGTGAGTCTGAGCAGGTTATCGTTGAGCTTATCCATGAGCTTGACAGACCTCTTCAGTATGTCATCGTTAACGAGGCAGGAGCTTCTGTTTACTCAGCAAGTAAGCTGGCTACAGAGGAGTTCCCTCAGTTTGATGTAGGACAAAGAAGTGCTGCTTCTATTGCAAGAAGACTTCAGGATCCGCTGGCAGAGCTTGTTAAGATCGATCCCAAGTCCATCGGTGTCGGTCAGTACCAGCACGACATGAATCAGAAAAAGCTTGGAGAAACTCTTGAAGGCGTAGTCGAAGACTGCGTTAACAAGGTTGGTGTTGATCTAAATACTGCATCAGCACCGCTCCTTCAGTATATTTCAGGTATCAGCAAGGTTATTGCCAAGAACATAGTTGATTACAGAGAAGAACACGGTAAGTTCGAGAGCAGAGCAGATCTTCTTAATGTGCCCAAGCTCGGACCTAAGGCTTATGAGCAGTGCGCAGGATTCCTCAGGATCACTGACGGCGAGAATCCGCTTGATGCAACCAGTGTGCATCCCGAGTCCTATGAAGCTACATTAAAGCTCATGGACAAGCTCGGAATTACCTTTGATGATGTAAGAGCAGCTCAGAAGAACGCAGCCAAGGCTGCACTTGAAAAGCCGGCAGCCAAGGCAGAAGAGAAGCCTCGTCCACAGAAGAAACCCAAGCAGGTCGTTATCAGAAATACTTCTACCGCTATGGGAGCAGCTCTCGCTGCAGCACTTGCAGGAAGCAACCTCGCAGTTGTAGAGGATGAGAGCGCCGGAGCAAAAGGCGCTAAGGGCGGAAAAGATAAGGCAGCTCAGAACAGCGGAGCCCAGGCAGGCGGTAACGGTGCTCAGGGCGCCGGCGTTGGAAGCCTGTCCAGAAAGGTTTCTGAGTCTGACAAGAAGAAGCTTTCCGAGGAGCTTGGAATCGGTGAGATCACTCTCACAGATATTCTCTCCGAGCTTGAGAAGCCATCAAGAGACCCTCGTGAGAGCATGCCTGCTCCTATCTTAAGGAGCGATGTCCTTGAGATGAAGGATTTAAAACCCGGTATGGTTTTAAAGGGAACAGTCAGAAACGTTATAGACTTTGGTTGTTTCGTAGATATAGGCGTTCACCAGGACGGCCTTGTACATATCTCTCACATCACCGACAAGTTCATAAAGCATCCGCTTGAGGCTGTCAGTGTCGGAGACATCGTAGATGTTCAGGTTCTTGACGTAGAGCTTGATAAGAAGAGGATCTCTCTTACCATGAAGATCCAGGATCCTGCCAAGGTAGCTGCCGAGGCAGCAGCCAAGGCTGCCGAGAGAGGCAAGGGCGGATCCGGAGCTTCCGGCAAGGGCGCAGGTTCTGCCGGCGCAGGCAAGGCGTCAGCTTCCGGTGATGCAAAGCCCGCAGCCAAGAAGGTTTCCGTTGTGGACCAGCTTGCCAAGGAAGCCGGCATCAAGAGGTCAGCACCTGCCAAGAAGGCAGCCGGCGAGGGCAGCGCAGCTAAGAGCGCTGATGCGCCTGCTACATCTTCAGCCAGAAGACCTTTTTCTGCAGCAGGCGATGGCCCAGCCACATCTTCAGCCAGAAGACCTGCTAACGCAGATGCTCCTGCAACTTCATCAGCACGCAGGCCTGCTCCATCAGCAGGCGATACACCTGCTATATCTTCAGCTAGGAGGCCTGCTCCATCAGCATCCGCTGATTCCGCTTCTACAGGCTCCGAGGCTCCTAAGAAGTTCAAGAAGAAAGGCATCGTAATCTTCAAGGGAAATGCCAACGACTGATGCTGTAGGTGGCTATTGAGGCTGGCAACGAACTGCAGCTATTGCTGAAGTGTTTGGGTTGTCGATACACCCTTTACGCAAATTTTTCCCCGCGAAGCCATGGGCTCGCGGGGATTTCTTTAATTTCACCAAACGCCCTCACGTCGTAATTAAATTCCCAAAACCCCTGAATTTAAGAAAAAAAAATCAATTAGCCCTATTGATTTATTCTATGCTATGAGTTATGATTTTTTAACGGACTAGGCACGTATGCCGAAGTCCACGCAACAACATATTTTATAAATGTTCTCTTATTCAGAGTGGTGGAGGTACATAGGACCTGTGAAGCCACGGCAACCCCTTGACGTAAGATCAGGAAGGTGCCAACCTGAGCGTGCAACTTTCGAGGCCGCAAGGCCGAGATACAACGAGCAATAAGAGGATCTGAAACCCAAATCAGTTCCGCTTGTTTGTGTCTTGCACGCACCAAACAAGCGGTTTTCTTATGTATGGCAAAAGAGACCCGTAATGATCTCTGATCTGCCATATCGCATCGGCGCAGGAAGCGCCAGAAAGGAATTTATAATGGATAAATTTATTTTCACATCCGAATCAGTAACAGAAGGACACCCCGACAAGATTTGTGATAACATTTCAGACGCGATCCTTGATGCCTGCATGGCACAGGACCCTATGAGCCGTGTTGCATGCGAGACAACAGCTTGCACAGGTTTCGTACTTATCACAGGTGAGATCACAACCAAGGCAGTAGTTGACTACGCTAAGATCGCAAGAGAGACAGTATGCGAGATCGGTTATGATTCATCAGAGAAGGGCTTTGATGGCAACACATGTGCTGTTCTTGTAGCACTTGATCAGCAGTCAGCTGATATCGCTATGGGTGTTGACAAGGCTCTTGAGGCTAGAGAGAACCAGATGACAGATGAGCAGATCGAGGCAATCGGTGCCGGAGATCAGGGTATGATGTTTGGTTATGCTACAAACGAGACAGAAGAGTACATGCCTTACGCAATCAGCCTTGCACACAAGCTCACAAAGAGACTTACAGATGTTAGAAAGAACGGAACACTTCCTTACCTTCGCGCTGACGGTAAGAGCCAGGTTTCAGTTGAGTATGATGAGAACGGTAAGGTAAAGAGACTTGAGGCTATCGTTATCTCAACTCAGCACGATGAGAAGGTTACACAGGAGCAGATCCACGAGGATATCAGAAAGCACGTTATCGATCCTATCGTTGATGCTTCACTTGTTGATGACAACACTAAGATCTACATCAATCCTACAGGCCGTTTCGTAATCGGTGGACCTCAGGGTGATGCCGGACTTACAGGACGTAAGATCATCGTTGATACTTACGGTGGAGCAGCTCGTCACGGCGGCGGAGCTTTCTCTGGTAAGGACTGCACAAAGGTTGACCGTTCAGGTGCGTACGCAGCAAGATACGTTGCTAAGAACATCGTAGCAGCAGGCCTTGCAGATAAGGCTGAGATCCAGCTTTCATATGCTATCGGTGTTGCACAGCCTACATCAATCCTTGTAGATACATTCGGAACAGGAAAGGTTTCTGATGAGAAGCTTACAGAGGCAGTTCGTAAGGTATTCGATCTTCGTCCTGCAGGAATCATCAAGATGCTCGACCTTCGCCGTCCTATCTACAAGCAGACAGCAGCTTACGGTCACTTCGGCCGTAACGACTTTAACCTTCCTTGGGAGAAGCTTGACAAGGTTGAGGAGCTCAAGGCAGCCGTTCAGTAATCAATATTTGGCAAAAGACCTTTAGAAAAAACGTACAGATCATCTGATCTGTACGTTTTCTTTTCCAAATCTCTTCTCAAGAGAATCTATTAAAACTTTATCTGCTTTTATTGCAAATGCTCTTCCGAGCTTCTTGATCTGTTTCGTAGATGAGAGGAAAATAGCAATTTCATCATTGCCTTCACTTGCCTTGATCAGCTCATTCAGATCTGCAGAAGCTGCTTCGTAGCTGTCTTTATCCGCAAACCTTATCCACACTGTCTTTGGCACCTCATCAAAGGTGAGCACCTTGTCCGCAATGAGCTTAGCATCACGCTCGTCTTCAACAGACACGCGGCCCTCGATGAAGACCTTTCCGTCCTGATTAAGTCTTGGCGCATTGCCCTCATAGGCTTTGGGGAACACGATGACTTCCGTGGTTCCGACCATGTCCTCTAAAGTGACAAATGCCATCACCTGGTCGTTCTTGGTGTATTTGATCTTCTTGTCGGCGATGATTCCACCTATTGTGGCTCTTGCTCCGTCGTGAACCTTCGGCACACCGGTCTCTTCATCAAGATAGAAGTCCGTAGTGATGTTGGTGATCTTTTTTCTCCACATGTCAGCGTATTCCTCAAGGGGATGACCACTGACATAAAAGCCCAGAACCTCTTTTTCAAATTCCAGCATCAGCTCTTTGTCAAACTCACCGACATCCGGCATAGGGATCTGGTACTGGCTCTTGTTCTCTTCGCCGGCGATATCAAACAGCGACATCTGTCCTGCCATGGAGTTCTTGCCTGAGTTGTGGAGCTTGTCCATTATCTGGCCGTAGATGTGCATCTTCTGCTTACGGGTTCCGGGGAAGCAGTCCAGAGCGCCGGCCTTTATGAAGTTCTCCACGGCGCGTTTGTTGACATCTGTGTCAGATGAATCCATTCTGGTCAGGAAATCATTGAGATCCTTAAATGGACCTCTGGCCTTCCTCTCGCGAACAATGGCATTTATGACCGGTCTTCCGACGCCCTTTATTGCAGTAAGTGCGTATAGTATAGCCTTTTTCCTGCCCGGAGCGCTGGTCACAACCGATCCGGGGATTGGTGTTTCGCCCTCTGCTGCATCCACCTCTGCCACGGAGAATCCGTCATAACCCTGGTTTATATCAGGGGGCAAAAGAGATATATGCATGTTCCGGCAGGTCATGATGTAGCCCGAAACTTTGCCGGGGTTATCGATGACGGAAGTCATAAGGGCAGCCATGAACTCAACGGGATAGTAGTATTTAAGCCATGCTGTCTGAAGTGCGACAACTGCGTAGCAGGCAGCGTGGGACTTGTTGAAAGCATACTTTGCAAAGTCCATCATGGAGTCGTAGATGCTGTTGGCGACCTCTGCTGAGATGCCCT
>JAGBMP010000087.1 GCA_017634825.1 Butyrivibrio sp. | reverse complement strand
GCGTAGGCAGTGCCCAACGGCAGTTGCTTTAGCGCCATGGACAGGAATACGGCGCTGGCAATATATCCCACAGCCGTGATCACAGTCGGCAAAAGAACTGTGAACCCATTCGAATACTTCATGGCAATCGCCCAACCAATCTCAAATAATCCCGCAAGTAACAGAATAATCCACTGCATATTACATCCTCCTAATAAACAAAAATCGCCACTTCCTCATCTGCTAAGACCTAACGATGAAGAAATGACGTTATTCCTGCTACTCGGTAGCAGCAGGCGCCTTTGAGTCCTTGAGTGAGCCCCCGGGTCATTTCTGACCCGGGGGCATTCCCTTAATCACCAATATATCTCTGTATCAGCACTTCAACCCTTTCCCTCGTAAGCTTCGCACCGGTACTGTACTCAATCATCGGCTGCATCGTTCCGCCTTCAAAATCTGCTCCGGCATCCTTCATGGCAGCTTCCTTGTCCTTGAT
Source organism: Butyrivibrio sp. (assembly GCA_017634825.1). Classification (GTDB taxonomy): domain Bacteria; phylum Bacillota; class Clostridia; order Lachnospirales; family Lachnospiraceae; genus Butyrivibrio. The sequence continues at coordinate 4,187 of JAGBMP010000087.1, read as the reverse complement.
CCATTTTTGCTGCTCAGTCTTGAGATTTGCCATGTTCTCCTCATCAAGTGTTCCGCCGAGGTATGTCCACATCTGATTGATAAGCGAATCCCACAGATTGAACTCCTCATAAGCCAGCTGATTGAGCGTAGCCTGATCGAGCAGAGCATTGGTGGACAGCTCATTGTCTATCTCGGCCTGCCTGTCCACAGCAGCATTGTAGCCCTCAAGAAGTGAATCCTTGGTAGGCACGCTAGCCTCCGACGCGTTCATATACTCAGTCATCGCAGAGCTGTTGCCCTTCTCAGTACAGTTCTCGAGCGTAACTTCCCTGTTAGAGAAAGTATAGAACTTGTTATCGTTGAATTCGCAATTCCTGAACGTAACCCTGTCGTACTCGCCAACCTCAACAAAGCTTGTGGTGTCGAAGCTCGTTGCATCATTTCCCGAGAACACGCAGTCCTCAAACGTAACATCATAAGCGCTGTCGCAGTTTATCATCGAAAGATCGCTGCTGTCCCTCATAACGCAGTTCTTAAAATTAAACGTTCCTACATTGTGAAGAGCAACCAGTCCGTAAGTGCACTCATAAATATCCGTGTCGGTCACATTTGCATCGTAGGTGTTGTAAGCCTCGATTCCATAGGTTCCGCTGCCGTAAAGATTGCACTTATCAACATTCAAATGGTCAACTCCCTCGAAGTACAGAACGCTTCCGCTGCAATAGCCGGGTTCCACGTGATGCCCGACAGTGAGGTTCCTGAGCGTAATGCCCTTACTGTTCTTAAAAGACATTACGGGGTCATAGGGTTCATCGATACAAAGCTCAACTTTGGCTCCGTCCTTGGCCTCGATGCACAAGCTGCTGACCTCCGAAATAACGTTCTTGGTCCCGTCCCAGCTCTCGCTGACGCGGAAGTTGTTGATGGCCTTTGACGCAACCTGTGAGAAGTCGTATTCCCCGGCCTCAAGCAGGATCTTTCGGTTGTTCTGAATGCTGTTCAAAAGATCTGCAGTATTGGAAACCGTAACCGTGTCAAAGTACCTCAGACTCTCCGGATCATCAAACAGCGGCGAACCCTTGGGAAGATAGATGCTGGTGTAGGTACTGTTAGACCAGTACTCGGGATCACTTTCATCCTCATATCTGGATTCACTTTCAACAACGAGCCTTCCATCCTCGTTCAAATGAATTTTTTTCTCCTGACCCTCCGAGGAATCGTCAAACGGGTCTGCCAATGTGAAGGTAAAAGAGCTGTCGTCTCCACTCTTCACCATAGGAATTCCGCAGTTCTTCTCGTAATAATCGTATTCGGTATAGTAATAATCGACAATGTACTGATCGCCCTCGCTTCGGATGATCATCTCTGACGAAGGAGCTTCGCCGTCACAGTACATTAAAGAGGTGTCGTAAAAATCACCATCAGAGTACTCAATGTGGCTGAGCTCACACATCAGCTGCCAGTGCCCCTCAATGCCGGAAGCAACCGCCTCGCCGGATCCTTCGCCACTACCGGAAGCGCCCTGGTCATCGCCTTTCTGACCATTGCCCTCCTGACCCGCGCTCTCTTGAGCCTCCGCCTCTTCCTGTGCAGCTTCAGGCGCAGTATTACCGCACGCTGCCAGAAGAGAAGTTCCAAGGCACATCGCCATGATGGTTGTAAGAAATTTCTTTTTCATATCGATCCCGCCTTTCTAAATACTTACATTTATTTTATCATAGAATGACGAGAAGAGTTGAGTAAGGGAGTTTATGCGACGGAAAGTGCATCACAAGCCCCTATATAAGGCCGTGCTGGTTGGAGTCTGTTTTTGAAAAGCATCACAAAAAATCACCTACAGAAAATTAGTTGGAAATTACAAAAGCTATTCAAGGGCCTGTTTCAAGAAAACTTGATGCCTAACGTCTTTCCTACATCACAACTACCGGCCTACGGATGCCATGTGATGCAATTACTCAATGAGCCCCAAAACTCCTTTTTGTAATTTCCAACTATTTTTTACATAGAAGAGAATTGTGGGGCGGTCGAAATTCCGTTTCCAACCATCGCACAGAGTATAAGCTTCTTGTTATGTACATCTGGCCATTCTATCTGCCTGTGGTTATGCTAAAATTAGAATGCACAATACCTAAGATGAAGGAGACAGGCAATGAGCAAAGTTCTCGTAATCCCCGACATACACCTCAAACCCTGGATTTTCAGTCAGGCCATCGACATCATGGAGACCACCGATTGTGATAACGCAGTATTCGTGGGCGACCTTGTCGATGACTGGGGCTGTCAGTACAATCTTGAACTTTATGAAGAAACAATGGATGCAGCAATAGACTTTGCTCGTAGATATCCTGACTCTTATTGGTGCTATGGAAACCACGATCTATCGTACCTTTGGAGCCAGTACGATCACCCGGGCTACTCGATAGTTGCTGCGGACCTGGTATGTGACAAGCTTGAGGAACTCCGCGATACATTAAGCGCGCCGGAGAATTACGGCATTATCCATAGGCTGGACAACACGTTGTTCAGTCACGCCGGCCTTACAAGGGAATTTGTAGAGGCGCAGCTTTATAACATGATGGATGACATCGACTGTATGATTGGTATAATTAACGAATATGGCTATGATGAGTTGTGGGAAGATAACTCACCCATCTGGGTTCGTCCCCAGTATGGAACTCTCGCAAAGGGCATGTTCCCTGATGGCTTGTTTCAGGTCGTGGGTCACACTCCGGTAAAAGAGATTTTCGTTAAGCCAAACCTTATCACTGTAGATACATTCTCCACAACAAGCAGTGGGCTTCCGATAGGGAATCAGGAACTTTGCTGGGTGGATACGGCCGCTAAGACCTGGGGATATCTTGATTGATGAAACTTATATTTAGGAGCAAAAGACATCATGGACCATTTTTACTTCATCAGACATGGCGAAACAGTCTGGAATGTTGAAAACAAAATATGCGGAGCCACAGACATAGAACTGACAGCCAAAGGCCATGAGCAGGCCATAGAGACCGGCAAGAAGATACTCTCTGAAGGCATAAAAGCAGATAAAATATTGTCATCGCCTTTAGTAAGAGCATCTGAGACAGCAAGGCACATTTCAGAAATCACAGGCATTCCCATGGAGATAGAGCCAAGGCTCAAGGAGCAGAACTTTGGAATATGGGAATCAACCCCTAGGGATGGAGCAGAGTTCCATGAAGCCAAGAAAGACATGGCAAGCCGTTTTGGAACAGGCGAGTCCATGCTTCAATTGGCACAGAGAATTTACAACCTGCTTGATGATATCAGAAGCGGCGATGAAGTTGTCATCCTTGTCGCGCATAACGGAATCACAAGAATGGTTGAGTCATACTTCAGAGAAATGGACAACGAGGAGTTTTCTTCTTGCGGAATTAAGAACTGTGAGATTAAGAGATATGATTTTACCTAAATTTACAAGTATATAATATAGTGACCAAACCCACTCCCTCTGCAGCTTTAATTACACTTTTTTAAGAATTGTTTATGCCCATTTAAGAATATATTGTATATAATAGCATTGAGAATACTAGATGTTGTGGTTGATGTTTGTTTGTACAAGGAGGTAGCATATGAACATTGATCTGGTATCCGTAAAAAGAGACATGCGCCGCGCCGTTAGTGGCATTTCACCATCAGGAACTGACATGGAAAGGAAATACAACGGAAGCACCATAATCTCATCCATCTCGTTTTCATCAATGCTCGAGAATGCTCTGAGACAGGAACTTTCAAAAGATACCGGCAAGTAATTGCCGGCTATTTTTTTATGTGTGGGCATATAAAGAGCCATGGAAGACGAAGAGGTCGGTAAGAGAATTAGTGGTTTAGGAGTTTTGGAGAAAAGCTATGAGCATTAGTATTGCGCCTGCCACGGGATAAACAATTACCAGCCGGTTTGTTGTGCCATAGATTTCAAGAACGCCATTAAATACGCAGCCTATGCTAAATGTGGCTATAGCTGTATTCCATATGTTAGCAAAGGCTTTGCCGGGGAATATATTCTTAATGAGCATCACTTCATAAAGCAAAACACCCATGATAAGTGGCACGGCAAAGGCGTAGATCATGTAGTAAGATGTTACGCCATGGCTGAATAATTCATATATTGCGCCAAAGAGCGCAAGAAATGCTGTCCATACAGTATTGTAGAATAAGTTTTTCTTTAATTCTTTTTCCATAGTC
>JAGBMP010000086.1 GCA_017634825.1 Butyrivibrio sp. | reverse complement strand
GTTCCTGTGGACAAAGAAGGATCGGGATCTTACATGACAGCCTTTGCAAGAGATTACATGGACGGAGCTCTTATTTTTGAGACAGACGGCCATGACGGCGACGATGAAGAGATGAACACAGAGGTGCATGCAGCCCTCACAAGCGTTCTTAACTCACTGACCTTTGACTGATGACCAAGATGATCGCAAGGCGCCTGAGAAATCAGGCGCCCTTTTTGTGCTAGAATATAATTGTTGCAATACATAAGAAAAAGAAAGGCACCAACATCATGTTAATCGCACAATACTTTGTCGAATTCATATTTTACAGCTTTCTGGGCTGGGTTTGGGAATCCATTTACTGCTCAGCCAACGAGAAGAAATGGGCGGACAGAGGGTTCCTCTTTGGCCCGATATGCCCAATCTACGGCTCATGCGTAGTCGGAGTCTCGATACTGTTTTCGCTGATTAAGCCGCTGTCATCTCCAACATTCCCGATATGGGGAATATTCATCATCTGCTATATAGGCAGCGCAATCGCGGAGTACGGAACATCCTGGGTTCTGGAAAAGAGATTTCACGCCAGATGGTGGGACTACAGTAAGCTCCCGCTGAATATAAACGGAAGAATCTGCGTACCGGTGAGCATAGCCTTTGGCCTTGCGGGAGTTGCGGTAGTCAAGTTCCTGATCCCCGCTGTTGAAGGAGTTCACGCCGCCGTCAGCCCGATCATATACGAGATTCTCGCAATCGTGATCGCCATGATCTTCGGCGCAGACTTCGCCCTGACAGAAGCCAGTCTTAACGCACTTCTAAAAGACGTTGAGAAGATGCATGAGGAGTTCAACCTAAAGGCCCAGGAGCGCTATGAGAAGGTCGCCTCAGCACCTAAAGTGATAGAGCAGAAGATCATGGAAGAAAAAGAGCAGATTGAGGCTCGCCACGACCAGCTTGCCAGAGCCTATGCCGAAAAGCTCTCCTTAAACCAGAAGAGAATCCTTCTTGGAATTCAGAAATTCATGCCAAAGCCGGGAACAGAAGAGGAAGGCCTTGAGCACATTCCACTTGTCCGTGCAACGGATGCCCTCAGAGACAGGGTCCGAGATCTCAGACATAAAAAGAATAATTGACATGCCTCTCAATATAGATTTTGGGGAGATAATTAAAAGAAGGAGTTATATGCTATGGAAACTTTTTGTCTTGGTAATCCCAAGGCGCAAAAGGTCCTCATCCAGCCTGTGGATGAGCACGACCTGGATGTCATGGAAAGCGAATTTGGCATAATTAAGAGCCTGACCGACACGGACTTTTACCTCATCGCAGCCAAGGTCGGCAACTGGAACAAGGACTTATCACCCTGGAAGGCCCCTGCGGTATTTGGAAGCGAAGATTTTGGCGAAGGAGCCGGGGATTTTCTGAAAGCTCTTTTACCATTGTGTTCTGATAGGCAAAAGACATATTACATAGGCGGATATTCACTGGCAGGCCTGTTTGCGCTCTGGGCAGCCTGTCAGACAGACACCTTTAAAGGCGTGGCAGCAGCATCGCCATCCATGTGGTTTCCGGGCTTTACAGAATATATGGCAGATAACGCCATAAAGTGTGACGCAGTTTACTTAAGTCTCGGCGACAAAGAAGCCAAGGCCAGAAACCCGGTCATGGCAACAGTTGCGGACAAAATGGCCGAGGCTAAGGATATCATTAAATCCAAAGGCGTTAACGTCACCTTCGAGTGGAACAGCGGAAATCACTTCAAAGAGTCGGACATGAGAACCGCCAAGGCCTTCGCCTTTGTACTTAGCAACACATAAATGTTTTTGGAGGAAGACTATGCAATATATCACCAAAGCACAGATGAAACGGGTAATGTGGGTATCAGCTTTCTGCATACTTATGATGTTTCTTACGGCGCAGTTTACGTTTTTGAGGGGCGTAGCCAATCTTAAACCCATGTATGTGCTCAACATAGGAATGGACATGGTCAGCATGATGATGGGATATATGCTGTTTGTATGTTTTGTCATCGATGTGCAAAAGAACGGATCGGACCTTCGCTTTCTGATGATGCTTCTTATAACGGCTTATATCGGGTGCTTTACCGATGCCTGTGCTTGGCTCGTTGATGGAATTCCGCAGCTTAGGTGGGCCAATATACTGGATAACACAGTTTACTATATGTGTGCTCCTCTTGAAGCGTGCCTTTTCTGGCTCTACACCATGACCTACTTAAAGCTTGATGACAAATACATCAGGTTTGTTGGAAGAGTCATTGTTCTGGGACTTATCGGACCTCTTAGCATGAGGATCATCAATCTTTTCACCGGAATATATTTCACGGTGGATGCAAACGGTGTTTATCAGAGAAGCCCTATGTATCTTCTCTCACTGATCTACGCGTATGTTGTTATGATCCTGGCTCTCATCGGAGTTATCTATCAGAGAAAGAAGCTTCAGAGATTTCAGATAGTAACTTTCTTTGCATACGCAGTAGTACCGCTGATCATAGGTGGACTTACAGCGACCATGTACGGCCTTTCGCCGAGTGCATCCGTTGCAATGCTGATAATCCTTTTGATATATGGAATCCTTAACGTCAATCAGGGCAGGGAGAAAGCTGCAGCAGACAGAGATCTGATGGTGGCATCGGCCATTCAGGAGAATATTCTTCCCAAGATCTTCCCGTATCTGCCCGACAGAAAAGAGTTTGATCTCTATGCCACAATGAATCCCGCAAGGGAGGTTGGCGGAGACTTCTACGATTTCTTTATGGTGGATGATGACAGGCTTGTGCTTGTTATGGCCGATGTATCCGGTAAAGGTATTCCGGCAGCTCTTTTCATGATGGTATCAAGGACGCTTATCAAGAACAGAGCGCTTCTTGGTGAAGATCCCGCCAAGATCCTCTATGAAGTAAACAACCAGCTCTGCGAGGGCAATAAGGCGGAACTCTTCGTTACGGTATGGCTTGCCACAGTTTCTTTATCCACAGGAGAGGGCCTTGCTGTTAATGCCGGACATGAACATCCGGTACTTAAGCACAAAGACGGAAAGTTTGAGCTTGTTCAGTACAAGCACTCACCTGCGGTAGCTACCATGGAAGGGCTGAAATTCAGGCAGCATGAGTTTAAACTTGAACCCGGCGATACCTTCTTTGTTTACACCGACGGTGTCACGGAAGCAGCCAATGCAAACAATGTGTTCTTCGGAGAAGAGAGAATGCTGGAGGCTCTGAACAAGGATCAGGATGCAGATCCCGTAAGACTTCTTTTAAACGTTTCGCAGGGAATAAAAGAATATGTCGGAGATGCCAAGCAGTTTGATGACATCACAATGCTGGCGTTTACATATAACGGCGTTAATTAGACAAAATAAAAGAACAGGAGGGGCAGCTTCCTGTTCTTTATTTTTTTGTTTGTTTTCCATATTCAGTTTTTATATTTTTTAAATCAGCCAACTAAGAACATCCTTCTTGCTGCCTTGTTTCTGATGGAAACTTTGCGGATCTGGCCGATGATGATCTGAATTGTGATGCATCCGAAGATTATTCCGCAAGCTGCTGCAAAGATAGGATAAAGAGCTGATCCTGCTGCGATAGTGATTACTTCAAATACCAGTGTTAAGATGATGAATGCTTTTGCGATAATAGTTGTCATAATTTTGTTCCTCCTTAATTTAGGTTTTTCTCTCTTCTATTTTTGTGTTGCTGTGTTTGTTTTGTTTTGTTGATTGTATGTTATCAAACCGAGTATCACAGAACTATCACATGAAGCAAAAAGCGCGTGGCTATGCAAATATGCATTTATTATGATAATGTTTAAATAACAAAAACTTAAATGGGGTTCAGTTATGGAGGAAGTAGAAAATGTTGGAGATAAAAAACTATTCTAAGTCTTACGACGGAGGGAAAAAAGCTGCGGACAATGTGACACTTACCGTAGAGAGCGGCGATATTTACGGCTTTATCGGTCACAACGGCGCAGGAAAATCCACAACCATCCGTGCAGTAGTAGGCGTCCTTGATTTTGACGAGGGTGAGATCCTAATAGACGGCCATTCCGTAAAAGATGAGCCGATGGAGTGCAAGAAGATCACCGCCTACATCCCTGACAATCCGGACCTGTACGAGAATCTGACAGGAATCCAGTACCTTAATTTCGTTGCAGATGTCTTTGACATTAGTGCCAAGGACAGAGAAGAGAAGATAAAGAAATATGCAGACCTGTTTGAAATCACAGATGCCCTTGGAGATCAGATTGCCTCATACTCACACGGTATGAAGCAGAAGGTTGCCATCATCTCTGCACTGATCCACGATCCAAAGCTTCTGGTTCTCGACGAGCCCTTCGTTGGTCTCGACCCCAAGGCGACTTTTACGTTAAAAGAGATCATGCATGAGATGTGCGATCGTGGAACAGCCATATTTTTCTCGACCCACGTTCTTGATGTTGCTGAAAAGCTCTGCAACAAGGTAGCCATAATCAAACAGGGAAAGATCATAGCTGCAGGAACCATGGAGGAGCTCACAGAAGGTCATTCCCTGGAGGAAACATTCCTGGAGGCAGACAATGGATAAGAAGAATCTTATTTTATTAAAAACCCTTCTTCTTTCCACCAGCAGGGTGAATGTCCTTAAACATTCAAAAGACAAAAAGAAGAAGAGAAAGATAGTCGCAGCATATGTGGGGCTGTTTTTCCTGTATGCGATGATCATGGCTTACAGCATTCTGATGTGCGTCGGATATGGAATGATGGGGATCATCGATTCGGTTCCGGCCATGTGCGCACTTGTGATCAGCTCTTTGGGCTTTGTGTTTACGGTGTTTAAGACCAACGGATATCTATTTAATTTCAAGGAATATGACATGCTGATGTCGCTTCCGTTTGAGAGCAGCACTATTGCAGGTTGCAAGTTCCTTTACATGTACATCAAAACACTGCCCTGGTATATGAGTGTTTCGGTTGCTATGCTTATAGGATATGCGATATTCGCAGGCGCTGGCCCTGTAATCTGGCTTTACTGGATACTGCTTTCGCTCTTTATTCCGCTGATCCCTATGCTGGCTGCATCCTTTGTGGGGTTTATCATAGCAAAGATCAGTTCCGGATTTAAGAAGACTAATTTAATCCAGACAATACTTGCCTTTGTATTTATCATTTTCAGTTTTTCTCTGAGGTACATTATTGAGACTTTCTTTGAAAACGGAAGAGCAGGACAGACACTTGAAAATATGTCGCAGGCGACAGAAAAAGCGTCAGGGATCTACCTTCCCATGGGATGGTTTTCCGATGCCGTTACGAAAGGAAGTCTTTTAAGCGGACTCCTGCTTATAGTGGTGTCGTCAGCTCTTTTCCTGATCTTGTTCCGCATAGTGGGAAGGTCTTACAGAAATATCAATTCTGCGCTTAAGACCCACGCAGCAGGCGGCAAATTCAAGATGACTACCCAGAAAAAGAGAAGTCTCGTTACCACCATTGCTTACAAAGAATTCAGGAGAATGATGGGCTCAACGACTTACATCACCAACGCGGCTGTAGGCGAAGTTTTGGCGGTGATTTTGGGAGTTGCGACACTGATCTTCGGATTCGATGTAATTGTGTCAAAGGTGACTTCCGGCGCACCCTTTGATTCGATGATATTGCAGCCGGCGATTCCGTTTATTGCATACTTCCTGGTGGGAATGATGTCTACCACATCCTGTTCGCCATCCCTTGAGGGCAAGAACTACTGGATAGTGCAGAGCATGCCCATAGAAAAGAAGACTCTTTATCAGGGCAAGATGCTCTTTAACATGTGCCTGACAGTGCCTTTCATGGCATTTACTGTGCTGTGCTTTTGCATTTCGGCAAGAGTTCCTGTGATCAATGCGCTTTTGTATATTGTTCTGGGAATCGCTCTTTGTGCCTTCTCTACAGCCTGGGGCTGCGTTTGCGGAATAAAGCACATGAAGCTCGACTGGGAGAACGAAGTTGAGGTCATTAAGCAGGGACCGGGCGTTGCATGGTATATGCTCCCGAATATGTTTGTGGTCGTGATACTTGTGGTGCTTATAGTATTTCTTGGAATGCGTATAGACCATAAGATACTGGCTCTTTTATTTACTGCGATTGCAGGAGTGCTGGCGCTTATCAGCTACAAGAGGGCCCTGGCTCTGGCAGAGAGAAAGTAAGAGATACGTATAAAGATATAAAAACAGCCGTCGGAGATTTTGAAATGATCTCCGGCGGCTTTATTGTGCCTTTAATTATAATACTTTTGATAAGAAGTCCTTAAGCCTCTGGCTCTGAGGATTTTCGAAGAATTCCTTGGGAGTGTTCTCTTCAAGGATTTTTCCTTCATCCATAAAGAGGACCTTTGTGGCAACCTCCCTTGCAAATCCCATCTCGTGAGTTACAACAACCATGGTCATTCCGTCATCGGCGAGCTGCTTCATAACGTCCAGAACCTCGCCTACCATCTCGGGATCGAGAGCTGATGTGGGCTCATCAAAAAGCATCATTTCAGGATTCATGCACAAAGAGCGCACGATTGCGATTCTCTGTTTCTGGCCACCTGATAAGGAAACAGGATAAACATCGGCCTTGTCGAGAAGATTAACTCTCTTAAGGAGCTCTGTTGCCTTTTCTCTTGCCTCTTTTTCACTCATTACCTTGAGCTTGACGGGAGCGAGGATGATGTTATCCATAACGGTGAGATTGTTGAAGAGGTTGAAATTCTGGAACACCATTCCCATGCGCTGCCTGATCTTGTTGATGTTGATCTTGGGATCGGTGATCTCCTGATCGTCAAAGTAGATCTCGCCGGATGTGGGTCTTTCAAGAAGGTTGAGGCATCTGAGGAACGTGCTCTTTCCCGATCCTGAAGGGCCGACGATAACAATCTTTTCACCCTTGCCGACTTCATATGTAATGCCGTTTAAGACCTTTGTTATGGATCCGTCGGTATTTTTAAATTCTTTATAGAGATTATTAACGCTTATCACTCTTACGCATCCTCCTTTCTAGTTTTCCAAGGAGTATGGTCAGCAGTTTGATGATCACAAAGTAAACAACCGCTGCACCTATGAGAGGCATAAAAGCATCATAGGTCCTTGAAGCCACCTGGTTTGCCACACGTGTGAGGTCTGCGAGAGAAACGTATCCTACGATCGCAGTCTCTTTTATCAGAGTTATGAACTCGTTGCCAAGGGGCGGGATGACATTCTTGATTGCCTGTGGAAGGATGATGTAGCGCATGGTAGCTGCCTTGGAGAGACCAAGACTTCTGCCGGCTTCCATCTGACCCTTGTCAACCGCAAGGATTCCGCCGCGGACGATCTCCGATACGTATGCTCCGGAGTTGATTCCGAAGGAAAGTGATGCCACCAGGATTCCGTTGTTTGAGGAAGCCATGATGATGAACCACATGATAAGGAGCTGCAGTACGCTTGGAGTTCCTCTGATGATGTCCACGTAAACTGTGGCTATGTAGTTGAGGATGGTAGGCCTTCCGTCTTCGGTGGTGGAGAGTTTCATAAGAGCCACAACTGTTCCTATGATTATACCTAAAATTCCGGCAAATATGGCAACTTCGAGAGTGATGCCAAGACCTGAAAGGTACTGCTTCCAGCGATCACCGGTTATGAAAGCCGCAATAAAACGTTCTGATAAAGTCATTTACAAGAATTACTCCTCAATGTATTTTTTAACGAGGCTGTCGTATGTTCCGTCTTCCTTGAGCTCTTTAAGTGCTGTGTTGATCTTGTTTGCAAGCTCTGTGTTTCCCTTAGGAAGTGCGATAGCGTAGTTCTCAGGCTCGAAGTCAAAGTTTGTTCCGGGAACAACGTCAACCTTGTCAGGGAACTGAGCGCCGAATACCTCAGCGGGGTTCTTGTCTACGATAACGCAGTCAACACGGCCGTTGTTGAGGTCGTTAACAGCATCTACTGCTTTATTATAAGCGGATACTTCAGCGCCTTTAATCTCGTCTGCGATGAACTCGCCTGTTGTTCCGAGCTGAACACCGATCTTAAGGCCTTTGAGGTCATCAGCTGTAGCGATTGCAGATCCCTTGGGAACGATAACGTCCTGAACTGCCTCGTAGTAAGAATCTGAGAAATCAACAGTCTTCATTCTCTCTTCTGTTACAGTCATACCTGCAATGGCAACGTCAATCTTGTTTCCGATAGAAGATACAAGTGAATCAAACTCCATATCCTGGATCTGAACTTCCATGCCGGCCTTCTCACCGATGGCTTTGATGAGTGCAATGTCGAATCCGTCAGGCTTGCCGTCATCGCCAACATACTCAAAAGGTGGGAATGCAGCGTTTGTTCCGACTACGAGAGTTTCACCTGTGCTACCTGCAGAGCCGTTTGATGCGCTTCCGCAACCAACGAGTGAGCCAAGGGCTACAACTGCAGTAAGTGCTACTGCCATAATTTTCTTTTTCATAATAATATCCTCCTGTTTTATACATTTTCTGCATAAATATACACGTTTTATGTATAATATAACAGTGATATTAAAATATATCAAGTACTAAATTTAATTTTCGTTCTGTTGC
>JAGBMP010000085.1 GCA_017634825.1 Butyrivibrio sp. | reverse complement strand
GCAAAAAGAGTATATTTTGCTGACCAGATGCGTGAGATCAGACGCGGTCTGACAAAGGGAAGCGAAGTTCCCATCATTTTCTATCAGGATCCTGCCTTTGAAGCGCTTCAGATGAGAGAAATCAGAAAAGGTCTTCAGGCGGGTATCGATATATCCCATTATGCCCATGTGACCATGCCATATCTGAAGATGAGAGCCATAAGAGAGAGCGCTGAGGATGGCCTTGTTTTCGAGCAGAAGGATATTGACAGATTCAATGCCGGCATTCTTAATCAGATGCACAAGGCATATTTGGATAAGGTTGATATCTCAAAATATATCGCCAAGAAATTTGATGCAGAACAGCTGGAAGAAGTGAGGATCGCCATAAAGAAAGGCCTTCCCATCGATAATTACATCACTGACGATATGAGAGGCGATACCATAAGAGAAATCAGGATCGGCCTTGAAAACGGAGTTGATGTTAAACAATATGCAGATGTTGCATACGGCTGGCAACAGATGTATGAGATGCGTATCGGTCTTGAACATCAGTTAGATATAAAGCCGTATTGCAAGCCTTTATATCAGGCTGATCAGATGAGAGAGATAAGACTTGGTCTTGAGGAGAGCCTTGATGTATCCAAGTTCTCATCTCTGATGTACACAGCAAGAGATATGCGGCGCATACGCCAGAGTATGCTTGCAGGAAGCATAGGCGGCAAAAAAGCCGGGAGCACTGAGCAGAAAGCGGAAGCTGAACCTATATCCCCCAGCAAAATAACCCGTGAAGATGCCTTTGTTAATGATATGCTTGAGCACCGTGACACCTACCTCAACTTTGAGGAGGGCAACATGATGTGCTTCCTTACTCTGCCTGAAAGAATGGATGGCAGAAAATATACAGAGGAGATCATCTTTAAGTTCCTTGAAAAAGCCAAGGTTATCTATGGTGTAGACAAGGAGGCTGTAAAGAAAATAGGTCGTGAAGGTAAGCCTGTCATAAGAGCTTTGGTAGCTGCAGGAATGGAGGTTGTCAACGGACGTAACGGATATTACGAGTACTTCTTTGACACTTCCGAGGAACTTGAACCGGAGCTTCTTAGAGACGGAACCTGTGACCTTGAAAAGATGAAGTGTCTGCAGCCTGTAAAGGTTGGAGATAAGATAGCTGAATACCACAAAGCCACCAAGGGAACTGACGGATACGATGTATTCGGCAATTACATAAAGGCAATTCCGGGAAAAGAGATACCGATTCTTAAAGGTACAGGCTTTATGATCATGAACGACAGAGTGAGCTATGTCGCAACTTATACCGGTGCCATACGTATGGTAGAAGGAAAAGTTGAGATAACCAAGCTCATGGTGGTTCAGGAAGTAAAGATAACGGACAAAAAGATCAAGTACGACGGTACAGTATTCGTAGTCGGAGATGTCTTTTCCGGAAGTGAGATAGAGGCAACGGGAGATGTAATCGTAGGCGGACATCTTGAGAGTTCAACTGTTGTCGCCGGCGGAGAAGTTGTCATAAAGGGTGGAGTAACCTGTCCTATAAGAGGCGGAATCACTGCGAAGGGTGATGTATGTGCCAAGTATTTTGAAGGCGCCACCATCAGCGGAGAGAACATTTCCGCCAACTACTTCATAAACTGTAAGGTTGAAGCAAGAGGCTATGTAAAGACCTACGGAAGAGTCGGCATGATCTACGGCGGAACCATTAACTGCATTTACGGAATCGAAGCAGCATCCGTAGGTAATAAGTCAGGAGCCAGAACCATCATCAATCTTGGCGTAAACTCGGGTATCCTCTCAAAATACAATAATGCTCAAAAGAGTATCGTCAGAGAGGTTGAGCAGCTGGAGACTTTGAACACCGAGAAGGAGAGGCTTAAGGAAATCGGAGCCGGAAACCGTGAACTCATGCAGTGGAAGGTCAAGATAAATGCAGCTGTAGCTTCCAAAGAGACCAGGATAAGAGAGCTGAAGGCTGAGATAGCATCTCTTGAAGAGGAGATAAACAAGAGTAACGGAGCAAGCGCTGTTATCACTGAGATGGCCTATGCAAATACCATATTTGTTATCTCGGGTGTTATCTACAGACTTGAGAGCGACAGAAAAACCTATGACAAGATGATATTCAGGGCGGATGCCAAGAAAGAAAATATAATAGTTTTATAAGGCTGATTGTAAAAAACGTACTGCCGCAGGTGACTGTGGCAGTATTTTTTGTGAAAAAGAGCGATTGTTTAGGACTTGATTGTATGTTAAGTTTGGATTATAATTTTTGAGACTTTAACACATCACAGTAATGGAGGCAACATATGGCACAGCTTTGGGGTGGAAGATTTACAGGCAGCATCAATGAACTGGCGTGGACTTTCAACGCATCAATTACCTTCGATCAGAGGTTTTTGGAGGTGGACGTAAGAGGAAGCAAGGCGCATGCCACTATGCTTGCGAGGCAGGGAATAATATCGGAGGAGGAGAAAGATGCCATTATTTGCGGACTTGATGCAATCCTTTCCGATGTCAGAGATGGTAAACTTGAGATAACAGATAAGTATGAGGATATCCATAGCTTTTTGGAGGCTAACCTGATCGACAGGATTGGTGATGCCGGCAAGAAGGTACATACAGGAAGAAGCCGTAATGATCAGGTAGCTCTTGATATGAGGCTCTACTGCAGGGGTGAGGTCGAAAACACTGCAAATCTCCTGGAAGAGATGCTTAAGTGCCTTAGCAGTATCATGAAGGATAACCTAAAGACTTATATGCCGGGATTTACTCATCTTCAGAAGGCCCAGCCCGTAACACTTGCGCACCATCTCGGTGCATATTTTGAGATGTTTAAAAGAGACCTTCTTCGCATGAAGGATATCTATAAGAGAATGAACTACTGTCCGCTTGGAGCCGGAGCTCTTGCCGGAACAACATATCCCCTGGACAGGGACTATGTAGCAGAGCTTCTTGATTTTGAGGGACCTACCCTTAACAGTATGGATTCCGTATCGGACAGAGATTACCTGATAGAGTATATGTCAGCCCTTTCAACAATAATGATGCATTTATCAAGGCTTTCCGAGGAGATCATCATCTGGAACTCCAACGAGTACAGATTTGTGGAGATAGATGATGCCTACTCGACAGGAAGCAGCATCATGCCACAGAAAAAGAACCCTGATATCGCAGAGCTTGTAAGAGGTAAGACCGGAAGAGTATACGGTGATCTTATGAGTCTTCTTACCACAATGAAGGGAATACCACTTGCTTATAACAAGGATATGCAGGAGGACAAAGAGGCAGCTTTTGACGCCATGGATACAGTAAGAAACTGCCTTACACTCTTTACCGATATGCTTGCAACTCTTAAGTTCAACAGGGACAACATGGAAAAGAGTGCAACAAAGGGCTTTACCAATGCAACAGATGCGGCAGACTATCTTGTAAATAAGGGAATGCCCTTCAGGGATGCCCATTCGGTCATCGGAAGACTGGTTCTTGCCTGCATCGACAAGGGATGTGCCATTGATGATCTGTCTCTTTCAGAGCTCAAGGAGTTTTCAGAGCTCTTTGATGAGGATATATTTGATGCGATCTCTCTTAAGACCTGTGTCGAGAAGAGACTTACAGTCGGAGCACCAAGCCCTGATGTTATGAAAAAAGTAATTGAAGCGAACGATGAATTTCTGTCATCTTTTAGCTTTAAATAAAAAAGAAAAAGGAATATGAGAGGAGTAACTATTATGAGCGACAAGTTAAAAGTAGCGGTTCTTGGCGGAACCGGAATGGTTGGACAGAGGTTTATCTCAATTATTGAGAATCACCCTTGGTTTGAGGTTACTACAATTGCAGCAAGCCCTCGCAGTGCCGGCAAGACCTATGAAGAGTCAGTTGGTTCAAGATGGAAAATGGAAAACCCGATGCCTGATTCTGTAAAGAATATCGTTATCAAGGATGTCACAGATGTTAAGGCTGTTTCCGAGGATGTTGATTTTGTTCTTTCAGCTGTAAACATGTCTAAGGACGAGATCAAGGCTATCGAGGAAGAGTATGCTAAGACTGAGACACCTGTAGTATCAAACAACTCAGCTCACAGATGGACTCCCGACGTACCTATGATCATTCCTGAGATCAACCCCGAGCACATGGATGTTATCGAGTTCCAGAAAAAGAGACTCGGAACAACAAAAGGCTTTATCGCAGTTAAGCCCAACTGCTCAATCCAGAGCTACACACCCGCTCTTACAGCATGGAAGGAGTTCGAGCCCTACGAGGTAGTTGCTACAACCTATCAGGCTATTTCAGGTGCAGGCAAGAACTTTGAGGAGTGGCCCGAGATGGTTGGAAACGTAATTCCTTTCATTTCAGGTGAGGAAGAGAAGTCAGAGAAAGAGCCCCTTCGTATCTGGGGTAAGGTAGAGAATGGCGTTATCGTTCCTGCAGATGATGTAAAGATCACATGCCAGTGCATCAGAATCCCAGTTCTTTACGGTCACACAGCTGCAGCTTTCGTTAAATTCAAGAAGAACCCTACCAAGGAGCAGCTCATCGAGAAGCTTGAAAGCTTCAAGGGACTTCCTCAGGAGCTTGGTCTTCCAAGTGCTCCGGGGCAGTTTATCCAGTATATGCAGGATGATAACAGACCTCAGATCACTCTTGACGTTAACTATGAGAACGGTATGGGAGTAAGCATCGGAAGAATTCGTGAGGATTCTATCTACGATTGGAAGTTTGTAGGTCTTTCACACAACACACTGCGTGGAGCAGCAGGCGGTGCAGTAGAGTGTGCAGAGCTTCTTAAGGCCAGCGGATATATCAATAAAAAATAATTCATGTAAAGTGAACGTTATGGAAGAGATAAGAAAAATCGATCTGGCGTTTTTAAACAGATACTATGACAGTGGGCGCTCCAACATTCTTGTGGTTTACGGCCACAGGAATGTGGAGCAGAACTCGCTGCTCTTTAAATTCATTGAGAACAGAAGAAGTGTCTTTTACACTGCAAGGAGTGTATCAAGCAGGGAGCAGATAAAGCTTTGGGAAAAAGAGCTGATGGAAACCAAAAGCAGCCTTTCCGAAAACCCCACCTACACTGAGATATTCGACCTTGCAATAGGAAGCGCGGGGAGAAACCCCGTGATCTTCGTCATTAAGAATTTCGAATACATAATCAAATCATCAGATAGCTTTATGAAGGAGCTGGTAGGCTTTGTTGAGAAGAATGGCAAATACAGGCAGATCCTTGTCCTTCTTGTAAGCAGTGATGTGTCATGGGTTGAGAACAACATGGTGCAGAGCCTTGGCTCTTTGTCCACATCCCTTGCGGGATTCAGAAAGATTAAGCCCCTTCCTTTTTCGGAGATGAGAAGCTACTTCAAGAACATGCCCTACAGGGATGCGGTGCTTACATACTCTGTCTTGGGAGGACAGACACTTCTCTGGAGATACTTTGATGACTCTCTTTCTTTTAAGGAGAATGTGTGCAAGAACATTCTTGATCCGGGGTCATTTCTTTACGGAGAGGCGCTTCGTCTTACCGAATACAGCTTAAGAGAGACATCTGTCTATCATACACTGCTTTCGGAGATGGCAAAGGGCGCCAATAAGCTCAATGACATTTATCATGCAACAGGCTTTTCAAGGGCCAAGATTTCAGTTTATCTAAAAACCCTTATCCATCATGATTTTGCTTATAAGGCATACTCATTCGGAAATGCCGGAAGAGAGAATGTTATGAAGGGTGTCTATAAGATTTTGGACCCTCTGCTTGACTTTTACTTCAGGTTCATATTCCCGAATGAGAGTAGTTTATTACAGATGCCTGCCGACAAATTTTATGATATATTTATATCTGCAGGAATTCAAAATTATGCCGGTGAGCACTTCAAGAGCGTCTGCCGTGAGTACATTCTAAGGCTCGAGGAGAGAGGTCTTTTCCCCTTTGAGATAGGAGACGAGGGCGAGTGGATAGGCAAGGAAGGAACCATTGACATAATAGCTCAGAGTGATATGGGAGATACTGCCTTAGGGCTTTGCTCGTGGCAGAAACAGATAACCCATGCAGATCTCGACCGGCTTGAATACTGCGCAAAAAAAGCAAGACTTGAGGGAGATGTTATCTATCTCTTTTCCACAGCAGGCTTTGATGACTGGATCGTTGATGCGTCTCTAAAGCCCGGCAGTAAGCTTAGGCTGATAGGGATAGATGAGCTGACGAATGGCTAATAAATCTGTATATATTGCTGAGAAAAACAGCGTGGCACAGGCTTTTGCCGGTGCACTTAAAAAGAATTTTTCCAGGAGAGACGGTTACCTGGAGTCCGATGATGCTATTGTTACATGGTGTGTCGGACATCTGGTAACCATGAGCTATCCTGAGGTCTATGATGAGAAATTTGCAAGGTGGTCTTTTGACACACTTCCGTTTATTCCGGAAAACTATAGATACGAAGTTATAAGGAATGTCTCAAAACAGTTCAACATAGTAAAAGGATTACTTAACAGAGATGATGTGGATACGATTTATATATGCACCGACTCGGGAAGAGAAGGTGAATATATCTATCGTCTTGTTGACATGCAGGCAAATGTCAAGGGCAAGGTAAGAAAGCGCGTATGGATCGATTCCCAGACCGAAGAGGAGATACTAAGAGGGATCAGAGAAGCTAAGGATGACAGCGAGTATGACAATCTGGGAGCCTCTGCTTTTCTGCGTGCCAAGGAAGATTACCTTATGGGTATCAACTTCTCAAGAGCCCTGACACTGCGCTACGCGTATTCCATCAAGAACTATCTTGGGCTTGATAAGTGCGTGATCAGCGTCGGCAGAGTTATGACCTGTGTTCTTGGTATCGTTGTAGACAGGGAGAGAGAGATCAGGAACTTTGTCAAGACTCCCTTCTACAGAGTGCTCGCAGGAGCGATGATAAATGGCAAGAAGTGCGATGCTGAGTGGAGAGTTACAGAGGATTCTCACTTTGACGGATCACCTGAACTGTACAGCGAAAAGGGCTTTAAGGCAAAAGAGGGCGCAGAGAAGCTTATTAAGGAAGTTGGCACGAGGGATAGAAGTGCCACGGTTGAAAAATGCGAGACCAAGAAGGAAGTCAAGAATCCTCCGCTTTTATATAACCTCGCGGAGCTTCAGAATGACTGCTCAAGACTTTTTAAGATAAATCCCGATGAGACCCTGGCCATTGCACAGGAGCTCTATGAGAAAAAGCTTACGACCTACCCCAGAACCGATGCCAGAGTTATGTCATCTGCCATTGCCAAGGTTATAGATCAGAACATAAAGGGGCTTACGGCCTATGAGCCATGCTCGGTATTTGCAAGGGCAATACTTCAGCATGAGTCATATAAGGGAATCGCCAAGACAAGATATGTAAATGACAAGGCAATCACCGACCACTACGCTATTATTCCAACAGGACAGGGATTTTCGGCAATTTCATCATTAAGTCCCACATCTGCACTTGTTTATGAGATAATAGTAAGGAGATTTCTTGCAGTTTTTTATCCACCTGCAACTTACCAGAAAGTAGGACTGGAATTATCTCTGCCAAACCTTGATAATGAAGGCAGGAGAGAACACTTTTTTGCCAATTTCAAGATCCTTACCGGAAAGGGTTATCTTCACGTAATGGACTACTCCTTCTCCAAGAAGAAGGACAATAAGGAGAGCGAAGAAGATGCGCCAAAGGATGGCGAAGAGGCAGAACAGACTGTAACAGATGAAGAACTTTTTGAATACCTAAAGAAGATAAAAAAGGGCGATGAGCTCCCTGTAGAATCCTTTGAGATCAAGGAGGGAGAGACTTCTCCGCCCAAGAGATACAGCTCCGGAACCATTATCCTCACCATGGAAAATGCCGGACAGTTCATAGAAGATGAAGAGCTTCGCGCTCAGATAAAGGGTTCGGGAATCGGAACCAGTGCGACAAGAGCCGGCATCCTTACCAAGCTCTTTAATATAGGTTATTTAAACCTCAATAAAAAGACTCAGATCATAACTCCCACGCAGATGGGAGAGATGGTCTATGAGACTGTGCTCTGCTCAATGAAACCTATGCTCAACCCTGCTCTTACTGCCAGCTGGGAGAAGGGACTTACGGGGGTTGCAGACGGCTCCATCTCTGAGCAGGAGTACCTTAATAAGCTCAACGATTTCGTGACAAAGCGCACAAATATGGTCAAGCAAAACGACTACAGAAATGCCTTGAGATCAAGGTTTGATTATGTGGCACCGTTTTATAAGACCACCAAGAAGGAAAAGAAGAATGGAAGAACACAAAAGAAGTAAAAAGAGAAGAGCGGTAATCCTTTTTCTACTTGCAATATGTATGATACTTACTTCCATTAGGCCTTCTGCCACGGCTTATGCTGCTGATGAGCAGAAGAAGGTTAAGGTCGGCTATTTCGAGAATGAGATATTCCAGGAAGGAGCCGGAGAAGGCCAGGTCAGAAAAGGATACGCCTACGAGTACTACCAGAAGATTGCTGAATATACAGGATGGGAGTATGAGTATGTCTACGGAAGCTTTTCCGATCTCTACAAAAAGCTTTTGGCCGGTGATATAGATCTTTTGGCGGGTCTTGCCTACACATCTGAGAGAGAGGGCATTATCGGTTATCCCATAAACTCAATGGGAAGAGAGACCTACAATCTCGTTAAGCATGCTTTTGATGATTCCATAAATAATATTCCTTCAACTTTGTCCGGTAAGAGAATCGGTGTTCAGGAGAGTGCCATTGTTGCGACTCTTAATGAATTCCTGGAATCTCATAACATATTGGCCGATGTTGTGACCTTTAAATCAGCGGATGAGATGGTTGCAGCTTTTGACGACGAAGAGCTTGATGTCTATGTTGCTGAGAGTAACGGAACCTATAACAGAGAGAATGCGGAGCTTTTGTACGCTTTTGGAGCTACCGATTACTATCTGTGCGTAAGTATAAACAGGCAGGATCTGCTTAATGAACTCAATGAGGCTCAGGAACAGATCATGATCGAAGAGCCTAACTACATAAATGGTCTTAATATCAAGTATTATCCATCCAGCATCACCAGCAGGAGCTTTTCGGGTGCTGAAAAGAGGTGGCTTTCCGAGCATGACACCTTGAGAGTGGGTTATCTTAACAACTATCTTCCATATTCTGATACCGATAAAGAGGGAAATGTCACAGGTCTGGTAAAAGACCTGATACCTGAGATGCTAAGGGAACTCGGAATAAACAATCTCGCTGTTGAGTATATCGGTTATGACAGCTATGACGACATGATCACCGCTATCGGCGAACAGCAGATTGAGACGGCATTCCCTGTAGGCGGAGGATTCTATTTCTCCGAGGAAAACAATATCTACCAGACCAATCCTGTCATAGCTTCAACCACAGCTATCGTTTATTCGGGAGAATACACAGAGTCCAAGCTCTCTACATTTGCGCTTAACAAGAACAACAGCATGCAGTATTACTTTGTAAAGAGCAATTTTCCCAATGCGCAGGTTACATTCTACGACTCAATAGAAGAAGCTTTGGATGCAGTCATTGAGGGCAAGGCAGGATGCACAACCTTAAACGGTATGCGCGTCAACAATATCCTTAAGAACCGCAAGTACAGAGAGCTCTCGGTTAAGCAGCAGAGCAACGTGGATGAGAGATGCTTTGGTGTTCATATGGGTCACGAGGGACTTTTAAAGCTTTTAAACAGGGGACTCAATGTAGTAGGAAACGACCAGATCCAGGATATGGCACTTAGATATTCGGGAGATCTCTACAAGTATGACCTGAAGGACTCAATACTTGATAACATGTGGTTTGCGGTCCTGATCGTTTTCATTATCTCTTCAATTATTGTTGCATCTCTTGTAAAAGAGGTTATTTCCAACAAGAAAAGGGCAGCAGAGAGAGAAGCAGATGCAAAAGAGCTTCAGAAAAAGAATATCCAGCTTGGCATAGCTGTCAGGGAAGCAGAGGAGGCCAACAAGGCTAAGGATGATTTCCTCTCATCCATGTCCCATGATATAAGAACTCCCATGAACTCAATCCTTAGCATGAACGAGATGATCCTGAGGGAGAGTAAGGATGAAAATATCCTTGAGTATTCGGGACACATCTTATCCTCTGGTAAGACGCTTCTTGGAATTATCAACGATATCCTTGATTTTACAAAGATAGAAGCCGGCAAGATGGAAATTGTCCCCATCGAATATGAGATATCTTCCGTTCTCGATGACCTGGTAAACATAGCCAAGTCCATGACGGAGGAAAAAGGTCTTTTGCTGGAGCTTAATATAGACAATAATCTTCCCAATTACCTAAAGGGTGACGAGATAAGGATCAAACAGGCTGTAACAAACCTCATTACCAATGCGGTTAAGTACACCAAGGAAGGAAGCGTCACCATAAGCCTTGGCTTTGCCAAGATTCCCG
>JAGBMP010000084.1 GCA_017634825.1 Butyrivibrio sp. | reverse complement strand
TTTTGAATGCTCGTTCATAAGGAGCTGGGACAGATCTCTTGCCTTCTTAAAATTGAGGCTCTTAGCCACCTCCATCATATCATCTTCATCAAATCTATTTACTTCATCCTCTTCAAAGGTCTCGCCATTGGCATACATGCGTAAGACTTTTTCAATCTCATCCAGCTCAGCCTGAGTATCGTCAAGGTCACTGAGCTTCCTGACTCTGCGACTTTCCTCTGTTTTAAGATCCGAAACAAGCTTATCCTGCCTGGATATCAGTCTGGAAAGATCCTTGGCTGTATATTTTGCAGGCATGCTGCTCTCAATATTCTTCCTCTTCTTCCCCAGCTTTTTCTTTTTGGTCTCATCAGAAGAAAAATCAAACATATCCTTTGATTTTTCTTCATCATACTGGTAGAACGCCGTGTTCATAACATCATCTATGAAAAGGGATTCGTTATCAATCTGTGTATTTATTTCCTGAATGACTGTTTTTCTTGTTTTTTTCATTACATTATCCTCCTGAAATGCTTTACACTACTCACTAATATTCTACCATTGAAAAATCACAAATTTATCACACGAAGTCAAACTGTACTGTAATATCCCGCAATTTCCCAATACTTTCCAGTTCCTTGATGTAGCGCTCAAGCATATCTTTGAGACTTACAAGGCCGCTGTAATCATCAAGCTTAACGTAGATTACAATTCTGAAGACATCATTAATTTTGCCGATCATATCAAATGCAGGGCCTATGAATACTGCATTTTTGACCCTTTGCTGCTCCATTATGGCCCGAAGTCTCGTGCCAAACTGCATTCCCTCATCCTCGTTTTTGCAAAAGAGCTGAACACACATCATGTGGGAGATAGGTGGATAACGAAGTAGCTTTCTGTAGGATATTTCCTCTTCATAAAAAGACAGATAGTCCTGCCTTGATGCGCACTGTATGCTGTAGTGCTCCGGCTGATAGCTCTGGATTACCACATTTCCGGGCCTTGTGCCTCTTCCGGCTCTTCCCGCTGCCTGCGTAAGTAGCTGGAAGGTTCGCTCGCTTGCTCTGAAGTCGCTGGCATAGAGAGACATATCCGCCGCCAGAATTCCCACCAGCGTAACATCAGGGAAATCGTGGCCCTTTACGATCATCTGGGTTCCGACAAGGACATCCGCCTCTTTATTTGCAAATGCCGAAAGTATCCTGTCATAGCTTCCCTTGGTCCTGGTGGTGTCGGCATCCATTCTAAGAACGCGGGCCTGTGGCCAAAACTTCTTAACTTCATCTTCTATCTGCTGTGTTCCCGCCCTGAAGGATGAAACATATTTGGAACCGCACTTGGGGCAGATCTTCGGCCTGACTTCTTCATGTCCACAGTAGTGACAAACCAGTCTTCCGCCTCTGTGCTCGGATAAAGACACATCACAGTGCGGACACTTAAAAACATGTCCGCAAGCTCTGCAGGAAACAAAGCCCGCCAGGCCTCTCCTGTTGATAAAGAGCATTGCCTGCTCGCCCTTAGAGAGTCTGTCTGCCATAAGTTCCTGAAGTCTTAATGAGAAAATTGATCGATTACCTGCTCTTAATTCCTCCCTGAGGTCTGCTATCTCAACCTCCGGAAGCGTTCCTCCCGTAAGCCTTCTGTTTAGCTCAAAGAGATGATACTCCCCTGTTGTTGCCCTGTAGTAGGACTCAAGCGAAGGCGTAGCTGAGCCCAGCACAACACAAGCTCCGTCAGGAAGGAGCCTTGAAAGCTCAATTGCCGTCTCTCTTGCATGGTATTTGGGAGCATTGTCGCTCTTGTAGGTCTGCTCATGCTCTTCATCTATGATTATTATTCCGGTATTTGGAAATGGTGTGAAAAGAGCTGACCTCGGCCCTATAATAATATCGATATCGCCCTGCCTTGCCCTCTCCATCTGGTCGAACTTCTCCCCCGGAGAAAGAGACGAATTCATTACGGAGACTCTCTCTCCAAAGTGCCTGTAAAAGCGCATAAGTGTCTGATAAGTCAGTGCTATCTCAGGTATCAGAACAATAGCCTGTTTCCCGCGCTTTATCATGTTATCTATAAGAGCAATGTAGACCTCAGTCTTGCCACTGCCCGTTATTCCATGGATCAGATAAGTATCTCTCTTGCCCTCATCGTAGTCTCTGCTGACAGTATCTACAATGCTCTGCTGCTCGGGGCTAAGTACTTTGTCTTCATATCTTGTGGTAGTGCCGGCGATTGGATTTCTGAAATACTCCTCACTGTCAATTCTGATGATTCCGGCTTCGCTCATACTCTTAAGAGTCTGAGAGCTGACGCCGAGCTTATCCGTTATCAGCTCATAAGGGATTCTCTCTCCGGCATTTTCTATAAGCTCTTTTAGAATCCTCTCTCTGGCCTTCTGCTTCTTGCTCATGCACTCGTAATACGTCTCTTTCGCATCCTCTAAAGATGTACGAAGTGACACGAACCTGTGCACCTGCCTCTTCATCTTCTTGCCCGATGGAAGCACAGTCTTAAGAGCCGCATTCATGGTTCCGCCGTAGTTTCTCTTCATCCATGCTGCGAGCTTTATTGAAATATCATCAGCAGAAGTCATCTCACTGGATCTGCCAAGGATCTCCTTGATCTTGTCCGGATCCCAATTAGCCTTGTCAGTCAGCTCTATCACATAGCCCTTCCTCTGTGTATCTCCCCTTCCAAAGGGCACAACAACACAATCCCCGACCTGAATCTTATCCACAAGCCTGTCCGGAATCCTATACTGAAAAAGCCTATCCACCTTCTCATGAGATATATCAATTATTATATTCGCGTAAAGTGTTGCTTCCTTCCCCACCGTAACTCCTTTACGTACACCCTTCTTATTTGCGTTCTTCGAGGATTTCCTGGATAAGCTCACGCTCATCCATATGATACTTGACGCCTTTGATTTCCTGGTAGTCCTCGTGGCCTTTGCCGGCAAGTACTATGATGTCGCCCTGCTCGCCATGATCGATTGCATAGGCTATAGCTTCCTTGCGGTCTGTGATCTTGATATATTTACCGTCTGTCTTCTTGATACCTGTCTCGATATCTGCAATGATATCCAAAGGCTCCTCAAAACGTGGGTTGTCAGATGTGATAATGGTAAAGTCCGCATATCTTCCGGAAACCTCGCCCATCTCAAAGCGGCGGAGCTTACTCCTGTTACCGCCACAGCCAAAGAGGCAGATAAGCCTGTTGGGACGATAGTCGCGAAGAGTGGTCAAAAGACTCTTAAGAGCCATTGCATTGTGTGCATAGTCGATCATCAGAGTGAATTCATCTGAAACCTTCACCATCTCGATCCTGCCCTTAACCTTGGCTTCCTTAAGTGCCGGAGCAATCTGCTCTGGACTGCAGCCAAAGTGTCTTGCAACAGCTATTGCACAGAGTGCGTTATATACGCTGAACTTGCCGGGATTTGTAATCTCGGCGTGCATTTCGATAAGTCCCTCAGTGTCAAAGAACACACCGAGATTGCCGGGCTTTCTGATATATGCAAGATTTATGGCACGAATATCAACATCCTTGTTGAAGCCGTAAGTCTCGACCTCACAGGTATGTCCCTTTAAGATGTCATCTGTGTGGATATCATCTCCGTTGCAGATACCAACCTTGCACTGCTTAAACAGGAGCCCCTTGCAGTGCATGTAGTCCTCGAAGTCCTTGTGCTCGTTAGGTCCAATGTGATCGGGCTCGATGTTGGTAAAGATTCCGATATCAAAGATAAATCCCTGACTTCTGTGAAGCATAAGTCCCTGAGAAGAAACCTCCATAACTACCGCATCACAGCCTGCCTCTACCATCTTAGCCATATATTCCTGAAGAGTGTAGGACTCAGGTGTTGTATTCTCAGCATGAATGTGCTCATCACCGATTATTACTTCAATTGTTCCGATAAGACCCACCTTGTAGCCTGCATTCTCAAGCATGCTCCTGATAAGATAGGTGGTTGTGGTCTTACCCTTTGTTCCGGTTATACCGATGGTCTTAAGCTTGGAAGCCGGATGATCAAAATATGCTGCTGAAATAAATGCCATTGCATATCTGGTATCAGCAACCCTTATAACAGGAAGCTCTAAGCCTTCAGGAAGCTCAACCTCTGCTTCCGCCACGATCGCAGCGGCCTTTTTTTCTGCTGCGTCTGCTGCACAGGAGTGTCCATCGAAGTTTGCACCCTTAATACAGATAAAAAGAGAACCCTCTTCTATCTTCCTGTTATCATTTATTACATTCTTGACCTCAATACTCTCTGCGTTTAATTCCACATCACTGTTACCCGCAGTAATCCTGTATTCAAGCCCTTCCAGCAGTTTACTTAGCTTCATTTGTCGACCTCCAATATTTAATTTTTTTGTCACATTTTCGACACAAATGTGTATTATATTATTTTTATAGATGTGAACTAGCTCACATCTCCCCCTCATAAGAAACCGCAAACACACGCCCCTGCGTGTGTTTTTGTGGTTTATGGGGTATTTTTTGAATAATCACTCATGACCAGCTGAACGCTCTCTCTTCCCATATAGCTGTTGATATTGGGATAGAAAGCTGCCTTGATGGTCATAGCCTGCCCTGCCTCTCCGGCATAGAGAGCTTCTACTCTTCCGGCTCCATATTCATCCTCAAGGAACCGGTTAAAGTTTTCCAGATCTCCAAAATACATCATATCACAGGCTGTACCTGTTTCGTCACAGACCCTGTATTTTCCGCAGTTTTTGTTCTTGCCCAAAATCCTTCCGGATAAGAGCCTTATATCCTTCTGGACAAATATTGGTTTCTCATTGCCGTTTCCAAAGGGCTCAAGCATCTCAAGCTCTTTTACAAAATCCATGTCTGCATATCTAAAGGGCAGAACCATATCAACCTTGAGAACCGGCACAAAGTCCTCCTCAGAGAGTGTACACTCATTGTTAAGTCTGGTCCTCAGCTCATCTATATTCTCGACAGGAAGCGAGAGTCCCGCTGCCATCTTGTGTCCGCCAAACTTGGTAAATAGTTCCTTGCAGGCAGAAAGAGCCTTAAACATGTCGTAGCTCTCGATTGACCTCCCCGATCCCTTGGCGCCTTCCGCTCCATTGGTAAGAATGATGGTTGGTCTGTAATATTTCTCCTTGATCCTTCCTGCTATGATGCCGGCAATGGATTCCTGAACTTCAGGAAGGTATACCACAAGAACCTTGGGAAGTTCTCCCCTTACAGCCTCTTTCTCTATTTCTGAAACTGCCTCTTCTACTCCCTGAACTGTCAGAGTCTTGCGGGAGTCATTCATATCCTTTAGATCCTGTGCCATTTTGGCAGCTTCATTGACATCTCTTTCAAGGAAAAGAGCGAGTGCACGAGACGCAAGATCAAGCCTTCCTGTAGCATTAAGACATGGTCCTATTACAAAGCCGTAATGAAATGCCGACATGTTCCCGGCATCGAGGCCATTAACGTTTATCAGTGCCTTAAGGCCTGCGTTTTCTGTATTTGAAATTCTCCTAAGGGACTCCTTGACTATGATCCTGTTCTCATCACGAAGCTCCATAACATCACAGACCGTGGCTATTCCGGCAAAGATGAGCATCTCCTCAAAGAAAGCCTTGACCTTCGGATCATCTGACCGACCCGATATCCTCGCCATCATCTGAAGGAACTTGTATGCTACTACAGCTCCGCAGATCTCCTTAAATGAGCAGTTGCCGTCTGCTCTCTTAGGGTCTATAACCGCGTCTGCAGGAGGAAGGATCTCTTTGTCCCCATCAGAGTCATCTTCAAAAGGCACCTCATGGTGGTCCGTTACTACGACTGTCAGTCCCTCGTCCTTGGCATGTCTTATCTGCTCGTAAGCTGCAATTCCGTTATCGCAGGTAATGATGGTATCTCTGCCATCGGCAATGGCCTGATCCACCAGCTTGATACTAAGGCCGTATCCGTCCTTGACCCTGTCGGGAAGAACATAGTCCACGTCCGCCCCGAAGAGCTCAAGACCCTTGACCAGAATATATGAAGAGCATATTCCGTCTACATCATAGTCTCCGATAACCCTGATCCTGGCGTCCTCTGAGATACGATCCAGCATGACCTTAGCGCCTCTGTCAATGTCAGCAAGCTCTGCCGGGTCATGGAGCATTGAAGCATCCCCTGACAGGTAGCTCTTTATCTCTTCATCTGTAGTAAGTCCCCTATTGGTCAGAAGTCTGGCAGTTATTCTGCTGATGCCGAATTTCTCTGCAATGGCATCAAAGTCTGCCTTCTTCATCTTCACCATCCATTTTGACATATAAATACTCCCCAAATCCATACTAAAAGATGTCTATGCCCTTGCAATAAATGCTCAAAAGGGTAAAAAAACACCGTTCATATTATTATAAACATGAACGGTGTCCTATTATTATACCTTATTCAGCTTTTTTTGCTTCCAATAAAGTTCTTAAAGCTTGTCTTGAGGTCATACCACATAGGTGATGCAACAAAGATTGATGAGTATGTACCACAGATTACGCCAACCATAAGAGGAAGAGCAAATGCCTTGATATCAGCTACACCGAAGATGTAAAGAGCAAATACTGTGAAGAATGTAGTTGCTGATGTGAAGAGGCTTCGAGTAACAGTCTGGGAAACACTGGTGTTAACCAGATCCTCAAGCTCCTTCCTGCCGGTAGCAAGGTGCAGGTTCTCACGAATACGGTCGAAGGTAACGATTGTATCGTTGATGGAGTAACCGATGATTGTAAGTACTACTGCTATGAATGTGTTACCAACAGCAAGTCTTGTAAATGCATAAGATACGATTACGATCAGTGCGTCATGTGCAAGTGCAATGATAGCAGCTGCACCGAACTTGATATCCTTGAATCTGATCCAGATGTAGATAAGCATTACTACTAAAGCGATAGCAAGAGCAACAATAGCATCTGTTCTCATCTCTGAACTGATAACACCACTGATGGTCTCAGCTGCGATGTTCTCAGGTGATACTCCGTAATTAGTCTCAAGTGCCTGGTCTACAGCCTCTCTCTGAGCAACTGTAAGAGTTGATGTCTTAAAGATAACCTGGTTTGTACCTGTTACAGTCTGGATAAGAACCTCATTGATTCCTGCTGCATTCTTGATGTCTTCCTTAACTCCTGACTCAAGTTCTGCAAGAGAGTATTCCTTGTCAAATGTAACGGTTGTTGATGTACCGCCGACAAAGTCAAGACTGTAGTTAAATGCACCCTTTCCTGCTGATGCATTGATTGCCATAACGATGATTCCGGCAACGATGATTGCGCAGGAAATTCCGTAGAAGATCTTTCTCTTTGCAATGAAGTCAAACTTCTTAACCTTCTTAGCCTTACCGTAAAGAACAGGACTCTGAAGTCCGATTCCGTAAAGGATTGAAGTGATAAGTCTTGTGACTACAAGAGCAGTAAACATTGAAAGAATGATACCAAGAATAAGTGTCTCAGCAAATCCCTTGATGCTTCCCGTACCCTTCCATAACAATACGGCAGCAATGATAAGTGTTGTAATGTTACCGTCAAGGATTGATGAAAGAGCCTTGTTATAACCGTTCTTTCTTGCCTCATCAACAGCCTTACCGGATGCGATCTCCTCCTTGATTCTGGAGAATACAAGAACGTTTGCGTCAACCGCCATACCGATTGAAAGGATGATACCTGCAATTCCGGGAAGTGTTAATGTCATCTCAAATGCAGATAACAGGAACACCATAAGTCCTGAATAGAAAGCAAGTGCAAGTGTAGCTGATACACCGAGCAATCTGAAGAATACGATCATGAAGATTGCAATAAGTGCAAATCCTACAGCTGCTGCAATAAGGCTGGTTCTGATAGCGTTGCTACCGAGCTGAGCACCTACAACGTTTGAACGAAGCTCATTGAGCTGAAGCTTAAGTCCACCGATTCGGATCATTGAAGCAAGGTTATCTGCTGCCTCAAATGAACTCATTCCTGTGATAACAGCCTTGCCGTCAGTGATAGCTGCCTGAACGTTAGGAACACTGATGAACTGTCCGTCATAGTAAATACCGATGCTCTCACCGTTTGCAAAAGCCTTGGTTGTTGCATCAGCAAATGCCTTTGTTCCGTTTTCTGTAAACTCAAGAGATACAACAGGCTCCTGTGCGCCATATGAGTCCTGCTGATATCCTGCCTGAGCAGCTGCTACGTCCTCACCGCCCAGAACAATCGATCCGTCAGCCTGAAGCTCTTCAATTGTCTTGTTAAGAACCCATCCAAATACAGGATTCTCATCCATTACAATATTGCCTTCAGCATCGTATGAATAACCTGAGCTGTATGTATAGTTCTCATTGCCGTCCTTATCTGTCTGTGCTATGAAATACAGATTACCGGGCTGACCAAGGTCCTCAAGGATCTTGTTTGCATCTGATACACCGGGAATCTCAATGTTGATACGGTTTGCACCTTCCTGGTAAACCTGAGATTCTGTGCTGTACTGCTGCACACGCTGCTGCAGCTTGTAGATGGTATCTGACATATCCTCTTTGGAAGGATTTTCCTCACCAACTACTTCGTAAGTGATGCTGACACCACCTGCGAGATCAAGTCCAAGATCAATACTGTCAAGTGATCCTGACTTGTCGGCGCCGAGTCCATAAACTGCTGTGTATCCAAGTCCCCCAAGAAGACCAAGGGTAAGGATCAGCGCCAATACATACTTTAACCTTTTCATGACTAATTATTCCTCCATTTAACCTTCTTCAGCTAATGCTGCTTTTATCATAATCGCACACTCGATGCGCTTTCTCTGAAGCTCACATCCGTGCTTATATGTCGTATTGATGTCACCGTTGAAATTATAAGCATTGGCAGCACAACCGCCGCTGCAATAATATCTTGCAAAACATTTCTCACACTCGGGTCTTGAGTATACGTTACTCTTTTTGAACATCTCACGGATGTCGTCTCTCTTAATACCCTCGAAGACATTCCCCATAATGAAGTCTTCATTGCCCACAAACTGATGGCATGGGTAGAGATCTCCCCATGGAGTAACACCCAAATATTCGCATCCCGATCCGCAGCCTGAAAGTCTCTTGGCTACGCAAGGACCGCCCTCAAGATCTATATTGAAGTGGAAGAAGTTAAAGCCTCTTCCCTCTTTATGTCTCTCCAGATAGAACTTCGCAAGCTTATCGTACTCTTCACAGAGCTTTGGAATATCCTCGTCCTTAAGTGCGTACCAGTCCTCAGGCTTAGCAACAACAGGCTCTACAGAAATCTGCTTAAATCCAAGATCTGCCAGATGCTTAACATCCTCTGAGAAATCAAGGTTGTTGTGAGTAAAGGTACCTCTTACGAAGTAACGCAGCTGATGACGGGATTCTGCAACCTTCTTGAACTTGGGAACTATGTCATCGTAGCATCCCTGTCCGCCTTTTCTGGGACGCATGAAGTCATTTACTTCCTTGCGGCCATCGATGGAAAGAACGATGTTTCCCATCTCTTTGTTTACATAATCCAGGATTTCATCAGTAAGAAGGGTTCCGTTGGTGGTAATGGTGAACCTGAAGTTCTTGTCGTGCTCCTTCTCAATGCTGCGACCGTATTCTACTATTTTCTTGACTACCTCCCAGTTCATGAGAGGCTCTCCGCCAAAGAAATCCACTTCAAGATTTCTTCTGTTTCCGGAATTCCTGATAAGGAAATCAAGGGCTGCCTTGCCGACTTCCTCGCTCATAAGAGCACGTCTTCCGTGGTACTCACCCTCATCCGCAAAGCAGTATTTGCATCTGAGGTTACAGTCGTGAGCAATATTAAGGCACAGAGCCTTAACAACGGTGTCTCTCTCCTGGAAGTCCTCGACATAATTTTCATAAATATCATCGGTATAAAGGACTTCTGATGCCCTGAGCTCCAATAGCTCTGAAATTGCCTCTCCGATATCCTCAGGTGAATACTTACCGGATATCTCAGGCATGAGGATTATCTCATTAAAGAGCTTCTGGAAATCCTCATCTCCTTCCTTGTCCTCACCTTCCTGCGCAGCAGCTGTGCCGTAGTAGCTTATCAGCTTCTCCTCAACGATGGGTACAAGGTCTAAAACAACGTCATCCACAACATGAACAGAGCCTGAATTCACGTCCAGGACTATGTTGTAGCCGTTGTTCGTGTACGCGTGAACCATAAAAATAAAACTCCTAACTTAAAAAACAATATAACGCAAGAATAGGCAGCGACCGATTATTGGGTCGCTGCCCGGCATTTTTGCTTAACTTATCGGTAAAGATTACTTGCTAAGCTGCTCACAGCTCTGGTTACCTACTGTGCAGGAAGTCTTGCAAGCTGACTGGCATGATGTCTGGCACTCGCCGCATCCGCCCTTCTTCATTGATTCCTTAAGATTTCTTGTTACTAATGACTTTACATGCTTCATAATATTGCCTCCTACTTGAAATGCCAATTAATGCACCTTAAGTTTTTTTATGTCGATTCAGTATATCATAGATTCCGGAATAGTTAAAGCATTTTTATTAAAACTTTAGTGATACGATTTCCCTTAATTCCCCTTGCTGTAAGGGTGATTCCGTTATCCAGGGTGACTGTTTCTCCGTACCCGGGAAGTCTGTCCAGAGCTTCGATCATAAGACCGCCGATGGAGTCATAGTCCTCGGAATCAAGATCTGTACCAAGTTCATCGTTTATATCATCCAGCTTCATGTTACCCTCTACAAGGTAACGCCTTCCGCCCATATTCTTAATGAGATTGATCTCATCAGAATCATACTCGTCACGGATCTCTCCGACGATCTCCTCAAGAAGATCCTCAAGTGTGATCATACCTACCGTTGCTCCGTACTCAGACAGGACAAATGCAACATTCTGGGACTTTTCTCTCATCTCAACAAGAAGGTCCGCTGTCTTTTTAAATTCGTAGGTATAATAAGCTTTCCTTAAGTGATCCGAAATCTTGAAGTTCTCCTTATCCTGAAGAAGAATAAGATCCTTAACATTTATCAGTCCTATGATATTATCCTGTTCATTTCCCTCATAAACAGGGATTCTGGTGTACATGTTTTCCTTAAAGACCTTCATGACTTCGTCATAGGTAGCCTGTGTGCTCACACAGCTCATATCAATCCTGGGTATCATGATGTCTTTTGCCACGGCATCGGAGAAATCAAATACGTTGTAGATGATCTCTTTCTCTCCGCTCTCAATGACACCGTCCTCATGACTTACATCAACATAAGTCTTGAGTTCATTCTCGGTCATAGCCTGACGGTTATCGGTATCAACATGAAGAACCTTCAAAATAATTGTAGCGATACCGTTGATGATAAAGCTAAACGGCACCATGACAGCCATTAAAGCCACAATTATCCCCGAGTACCAGAGAGAAATATTCTCAGCATAAGCTGTTGCTATGGTCTTGGGAATGATCTCACCAAAGATCAGAACAACAAGGGTAAGTACGCCGGTTCCGATTCCTATGGCAAAGCTTCCGAACATATCCGTTACAAGAACGGTCATAAGCGCCGAAGCACTAAGGTTTACTATATTATTTCCAATCAGTACTGCCGAGAGCATCTTCTGAGTATCTTCGCAGATTCTTAATACTCTCGCAGCACCCTTACTACCCTCATCAGCAAGTGCCTTCATCTTAACTTTATTGCAAGTCATAAGAGCCGTCTCTGCCGACGAAAAAAAAGCAGATAACAAGACCAACAAAACCAATATGATTATTCTAACCAAATGAACGTCCAAAATATTCTCCTCATTATATTGTTATAGTACGCAGGGCGAAGGGAGGCTTTCACAGAGGCCGGCGACATATTTTCATTGGGGTTTTCGATTGTTGTCCTGTGGAGGTGAGACCTATCAATTTCGAGTGTCAATACACGATGAAATTGATGCCCAGGGCTCACCGGAGCGCTCAGGACAATGAGAAAATCACAATGAATATATGTCGCCGGCCCCTGTGGAAGCCCCCTTCGCCCGTCACTGATCAACTAAGCGGATTTAGGTAGAACTCCTTGAAGTCCTCGTATCCCTGTTCAGTAAGCTGCTGCTTCTGGAACTTCTTATTTTTGTTCATGCGGACAACCAGAACCTGAGAGCCTTTTGCTCTCTCATCCTGAGCCTCCTTAATGATCTCTGAAAGTCTGTCGCCTGCGATTCCTTTTTCTATAAGGAAAGCTTTCTTCTGATCAGCGCCCGGAATCTTAAAGCCCTCATCCATCATGATCATGATGATTCTCTCAAAGCCGATGGAAAATCCGCAGGCAGGTGTATCCTGTCCAAGGAATTTGCCGACCATCTTATCGTACCTTCCGCCACCGCCGCAGCTTCCGCCGTACTGTGGCATTGCAACCTCAAAGATTGTTCCTGTGTAGTAGCTCATGCCACGAACAAGAGTGGGATCAAAGACCATCTCAAATTGAGCAGTCTTGGTGCTCTCTACAGAGCTGATGATCTCTGAAAGTCCCTCTTTGGTATCAGCATCAAGGAAATCACCTATCTTATCTGCGATTACTTTAAGTCCTTCAAGAGAGTCTTTTCCCTCTGCTGCCTTGAAGAGATCCAGGTATTTATCTACGCTCTCCTGTGCAAAGCCTGCCTTAACAAGCTCCTCTGCAACGCCCTCTATTCCGATCTTGTCCATCTTATCAAGGGTTATGAACACATTGTCGTACTCTTCCTCAGGAAAAGAGCTGTAGGCAGCCATAGCCTTTAAGATCCTTCTGTCATTTATTCTGATCTTGAAGTCCTTAAAGCCGAGTCTTCCAAGTGTTGTTGTAGTAGCAAGGATAAGCTCAATCTCAGCGAGATTAGAAGCCTCTCCCAAAATATCAATATCACACTGCATGAACTGACGATATCTCCCCTTCTGAGGTCTGTCAGCTCTCCATACATTGCCCATCTGAAGCGCCTTAAAAGGTGCCGGAAGCTCTCCTGCGTGATTTGCATAAAAACGAACCAGCGGAACCGTAAGGTCATAGCGAAGTCCTGAATCAGTCAGGTCGTTCTCTTCCTTAGCTTCTGCCAGGTTAAGCTTCTCGCCTCTTTTCATAACCTTGAAAATAAGCTTCTCGTTCTCTCCGCCCTGCTTACTGTTAAGGTTTGCAAGGGATTCAACCGCCGGTGTCTCGATGGATGTAAAGCCAAACTCACCGTAGGTCTTTTTAATAACTCCAATGCAGTAGTCTCTGAGCTGCATCTCAGCAGGAAGTATATCCTTCATGCCCGTAACGGGCTTTTTTACCAGTGCCATCTCTTAAAAACCTCCAAAATACTATATACTGCTAGATTTTACTATTATTTAGAAGTTAGCACAAGCGTTTTAATGCTTATTATTCTCTTTTAGGAATTCAAGGAACTGATCCTTGGGCATGGGCCTTGCATAGTAAAATCCCTGTATGTGATCGCAGCCAAGCTTTATGATCTGCTCAGCCTGTTCCTTGGTCTCAACTCCCTCAGCCACAATCTCTTTTCCTAGGTTCTTGATGATCTTGACCAGATTAAGCATGACCATATAGGATGTCTCAGACTCAAATGCAGACTGAACTATGCTCTTATCAAGCTTAAAGATTTCCACGGGAAGTGTTGAAATTCTTGCAATGTTTGAGTAACCGGTACCGAAATCATCCATTGAGAATGGTATTCCATAGCTTATAAGACTTTCGATATTTTCATCCATAGCTGAAGTAATACCCTCTTCAAAGGTCTCGGTTATCTCAAAATTAAGCTGATCCGGCTTAACACCGTGCCTTTCAATGGTCTTTATAATGCTGTCGGCAAGATTTGCTTGAATACAGTCAACAACCGAAAGGTTTACTTCCACATAATCAAGACCGTTTTGCGTTGCATCGCTGCTTGAAATCATGTCGCAGACTTCATCAAGTACAAAGCTGTCGATTGATACAACCATACCGTTTCTCTCTGCAACCGGCATAAATACGGCAGGTGAAATAAATCCCATCTGAGGATTGCGAAGTCTGAGGAGCGCTTCGCAGGATGAGAACTGATTTGTCTTCGGATTATAAATAGGCTGATAATAAACCTCAAGCAGATCATCATCCAGAGCATGCTTAACTATGGCATCAATCTTTTTATCATGCTCGATATGCTTGAGATTTAAGTCTGAAACCCTGAGGATATCTCTGTTGTGATGACGCAGAGTCTTCTTGATTACATCTCTTACCTCATTAAACTTCTCAAGAGAGTCCACTTCATCAGGGAATCCAATGACATAAGGACTCTGGAAGGCTTTGATCTCCTTGCCATTCATGATCCATGGATCTCTGAATCTCTTTCTTATCTGTTCGTAAGCCTTCATAATGACGTCATCATCCGGATCAACATCAGGGAAGATCATAAGGTAGTTGCCGTCGTCCGTAAAATAAACTTCACCTGTGGGACTGAACTGTCTGAGATAAGAGGTGATCTGAGAGAGGAAATCCGCTACTGTTTCAAGTGATTCGCCACTGATGATAGCATCCAGCCTCTCAATAGCAATTCCATATACAGTAAAGGTCTTTTTCTGAAGAAGAGAGCTTGAAACATCAAAGTTAAGAGCATTCTTGGTTCCTGCTCCGCTAACTCCGTCTCTGAATTCACCCGGATTCTGGAATGTATATACGCAGAGCAAAAGAGCCAGCGATACGCCGAACTCAAATATTGCGCTGGATTTGGTCAGGATCCTGATTGGAACAGCTGCAAGCATCAGCAGATAATAGACAACAAGAGAGATGAACTTTTCAGAGCTCAGTGACCTTGCATACCTCACATACAGATACGCAGCATAAACAAAGTACACATACAACGAAAAGTTGACCAGCGCTCCCTGAGGATAGTTGTATTCAAGCTCACCATTAGATGAAAACGAGAAGAAAAAGTCACTGATAAGTCCGCTTAAGAAAAACAGCATGGAGAACATAGTTGGCACAAAAAGAAATATCTTCCTGAAGGAAGAATCAAGTTCAATTCTGAAAATGGTCATGACATAGATTATTGAAAGATAAGCCAGTATATATGAGCATATCTTTTCCAGCAGAACAAGGCAGTCATTTCCCGTAGGGGATATGAGCTGTTCAAAGAGATCACTGTAGAGCCAGATGTTATGCAAAAGGCCTGCTGAATTAAGTAAAAGGGCATCAAAAATAATCATCCCAAATATCCGCTTTTGCTTATTGTTGTGATTTTCCTCCGACACATGAATAACAATAACCACAACAATCAAAAGCAGGGATGCGATGCAGAAGCAGACATTATAATTTTCAGGATTTAAGATAAGTCCCACCTTTATCCCTCTTCAAAATAAGCATCTATGTATTTCACAAAGGAGCTGTCCTTCATGGGATAGCCCATATAATCACCGGTAAGGAAATCGCAGCCAAGATCTTCTGCCACGAGCTTTTCAGTCTCGTTTTCAATATCTTTGGCCCCGACAAAAATACTGATGTCATGAAAAAGACTGACTATACCTTTGGCAACAATCTTCATCTTATCCGATTCTACTGCCTTAGCCAGGATTGAATGTGCAATGTTGACCTGAGAAACAGGGAGCGCCAGTATCTTGTCCATATCGCCATATCCGCTTCCAAACTCATCAACGATGATTGAGCATCTCTGTTCTCCAAGAAGCTTTAAATTATTTTCTGCCACGGTGTTCATTGTTGTGATCGTGGTCTCGGTAAGCTTTAATGTTATCCAGGAGCACTCTGCCTTTTCTTCCCTGGCAATCTTTTTGATCCTTCGAACGAAATCACTTTTTGAGATTTCTCCCTGTGACATTCCAACCACTGCTCTGTACTTACCGTTCTTATCTCCGGCATTCCAGAAAGCCAGAGCCCTGCATGCCCTTCTGTATACCATTTCATCGGTATCCATAAGAGCCTGAGTGGCATTAACATCCGGGATCTTACCACGCATATCGATCTCGTTTCCGTATCCGTCCTTCAAAAAGCACAAAACATCAGCGCTGTAGTTTATCTTATAAACCTTTGACAAAACAGGCTGGTATCTGATGACAAAACTCTTGGCATCCAGATTTTCCCTGGCAAGTATGTCATAGTCTGTTATCTGCTTGAGCTCATTGTACTCAGGTTTATTAACATCGATTATATGATCCATGTCTTTTGCTGCATGCTCAACGATAAGGTCGACCCTTGAAACAAGCTCTGCTGCAGTCTTGTAATGCTCGGGATATTCCATAAGGAAGCAATGTGCCTCCACCTTGATCGCCATGTTTGAAAAGCTCCAGGACTGCCTTAGTCTCTTTGAAATGCGATGAAGCAGAGCCAGAACCTTGTTCTTGTCAACAGTATGTACGTTTAAGGCAAAGACATACTCAGAATATCTGTATGCGTAGCAAGGAAGATTCTGCTCAAGCCTTCCCACATATTTAAGATATTTCGCAATCTTCTTAAGAACCGCCTGAGCCTGTGAGTAGCCAATCTCTTCACTCAGCGCCCTGACATTATCTATAGTCACAAAGATAGTACTCTGAGAAGCATTTCTGCCTGTCTTAAGATCAAGCCCCTCAAGAAAAGCCTTTCTGTTCAGGATATTCAGTCGCTCATCAACCATTTCGGCAGGGTTCTGAAGGGAAATATAAACAAGTGTTACACCTATGGTACTTAGGAAATTTTCAATAAGTACCGTAGGCCATACAAACTGGATTGCCATACCCAACATGGCAAGGACAACATAAGATACTACCACCGCCTTTGTCCTTAAGCGCATCAGGATCTTATATCTAAAGAGAAGTGAAACTCCGTAGACTATGTAGGACATAGCCAGAATGTAATAGAGTCCGATAAGGCTTCCTCTTTGGTAAACACCATCCTCCCGGTAGCTAAAGAGTATAGGCACAAAGAGATTGATCACAACCAGTCCTATGCCGATATAGTAGCACAAAAGAACTCCTATAAGATCTGAAATTCTCTTTCTGTCAACATAAATATCTAAAACTGCGAGGATATATCGAAGATAACAAAAGCCCGTGCCAAGATGGCCAATGAAATACAATGAGCCAAACAGCATCTCCAGAGGATGATACCAAAAGGCGGAAGACGGATTCATCTGAAGGAACGTCTCTACTCTCTCAGAAAACGTAGCCATGGTTGTAGCAATAAAGAGCATGAAATAAGCTCTCTGCCTGTAAGCCGGTACCCAGCGTCTTGACAGAGAGGTTGCAGCAACTGTTCCCAATATGCATAAAGCGCAAATATCAAAGTAATAATTATACTGCATATTTTTGCCTTACTGATCCCATAAAAATAGTGTTATCGAAAGAGCATAGCACTCGATAACACTATTATACGTCAAGTTATGATATTTTGATACAATATTGAACTATTAAAAGTATATTAACTAATTGACAAGCCTTGCCATCCCGCATGGTTGGCCAGTTCTGAAGATATATCCTGTCATTCTCATAGAGAGGTTCAAGCTCAAGATCAAAGGTGAGCTCATCACTTTCTCCGAATCTGTCAAAGTACCTCTTAAGACCAACTTCAAAGTCCTGTCCGGTATAAAAGTTGTCGTCAACAACCTCGCCATCCTTAATGAGCCTTGCAGTGTTTGCCTCATATTCCAGGCAGGCAAAGATCTCATTAGATCCGTCAAGCTTACCCGGAAGCTTTATCTCATAGGTAGTCTCATCTTTTTTCTTAAACTCAGCAGCAAGGTCGCATCCGATCCTGTTTTTTCCGCGGTAGAGTGCAAAGGCATCTCCGCTTGCAAAATCCTTTATATCTCCCGCGCTCTTTTCTCTTTCAAATTCGAGAGGCACATTTTCGATGTCGGGATAGATCCTGAACTCAGGAGTCTTGTACTTTTCCTTGCCGGACACCTCTACGTAGAGCTGAACATGTCCTTCTGCATCTGTTACTGCTTCGCCTTCGGAGATGATAAGGTGCTCTCTTCCATCAATAAATACCTTAGATGAATGCAGAGCTTCATTTGCCGTAAGGACGATTATACTGTTTCCGTCAAGCTCTCCCTTGATATCGGCAGCTGCCTGTCTGTCCGCATCCGTATAGAATACGTAGGCATCTTTTCCTCCCTCGCCTGCGCCATGCAGAATGCATACAGGTGTTGCATCTATGGTTAAAAGAGCTTTCTCCCCAACCGGCATACCGAAAGGATAAAAGAAATAGTCGCCGTCCACAACATCTCTGTTTTGGAAGCTTGCAAGGACTTCTTTTCCATCCTCCGCATAGGCTTTAAGAGAGGCATCTTTGTGAAGTGCCATCTCATATCTGCGCTGATAATTATTTACAAAGAAATATCCGCTTGGATAAGAATTGCCATCAGGGCCTATAGCTCTTTTGAATCTGACTGCACTCCTTAAGGAGGTAAAGTCATCAGGCTTACCGGGATTTCCCGGCTGCTCCGTATAGGGCATATCAGCAAGCTCATCACCGAAATCGTGGATAAAGGTTGAAAGAAGTCTTACATGTCTGTAGGTATCCTCCATCTGTCCGTACTCACGAAGCGGTGCGTTAAAATCATAAGAACACTGCGGAAGATCGTTGGGATAGCCTGTCTCTCTGGTTTCCTGAAGAGTTGTGAGCTTGCCCTTAGGATTGGTTCCGCCATGATACATATAGTAGCCAAGAAGGTTAGCTCCGCTTCCAAGCTTAACCATAGTCATTGCTGCAGTATCGGTGCCTGTGGCGATAGGTCTTCTGTGCTTTGTAACCTGAAGGCCTCCGCCAAGCTCAGCTGTAAGATACGGGAACTTGTCCATATCAAAGGTGATCCCTGCGCCAAGACCGTGGTCGGATCCTATATTGTGATCGTTTCTCTCTCTTGTAAATACATAGTTTCCACTGGGTTCAATCTCTGTGGTTCTCTGATCCCAGGGAGCCTCGCAGTATCCGCCCATTACAGGGATCATTCCGCCTGTAACAGCGCCGCCCCAGCCTGTTGCGGTATAGATAGGAGCTTCGAACCCGATCTCTTTTGCCATGGCAAGAAGGGTTCTCATGTGCTGCTCGCCCTCTTCTCCGTTCTTTCCACCGCAGTGGCCGTATTCATTTTCAATCTGGATGCCTATTACAGGTCCGCCATCCTTCAGCATAAATCCTTTGGCCTGTTCATAGGTCTTTTCATAAAATCGTCTTACGTGTTCAAGATACAAAGGCGCATCGGTTCTTGTCTCATACCCTTTGTCCCTCGCATCCTTTAAGAGCCAGTCGGGGAAGCCTCCGTTTCTTGCCTCTCCGTGGGCCCAGGGACCGATTCTCAGAATGCTGTATAGTCCGCATTTTTTCACCGTTTCAAGGAAAGCTCTAAGATCTCTGTCTCCGGTAAAATCGTACTCTCCCCTGATTTCCTCGTGATGGATCCAAATGACATAGAGAGATACGATATCGATTCCTCCCGCCTTCATCTTGAGCAGCTCTTCCTCCCAGTATTTACGCGGGTATCTGGAAAAATGCATCTCTCCCATCATGGGAAAAACACGCTTACCGTCGACGATCAGGCTGATTGGATCGAAGGTAATATTCGATTTAGATGTGATTTTCATAAAAACTCCTCTTATTTAGTACTCTCTTTTAGTATTACCTCATATCCTCCCAGCATTTTGCTTGTAACAGGTACATTGTCGATAATATCCAAAAGTGTCTTGGCTGCCACAGCCCCAAGATTTCTGTCGTTAAAATTAAGTGATGTAACCGATGGTATTGCACTCTCGAGTATTGAACTGTTGTAGAAGGAAGCAACTCTCAAATCATCAGGGATCTTAACATGTTCATCCCTGCACCTTGAAATAACCTCGCCGGCGATATTGTCATCCATACAGATCACACCGTCTATGTTCTTCTTGCGAAGGTCCTTAAGAATATTGCCTATCTTGGAC
This sequence comes from Butyrivibrio sp., assembly GCA_017634825.1. Taxonomy (GTDB): domain Bacteria; phylum Bacillota; class Clostridia; order Lachnospirales; family Lachnospiraceae; genus Butyrivibrio. The sequence continues at coordinate 2,336 of JAGBMP010000084.1, read as the reverse complement.
ATGGACTCGACATCAAGATAAATGAGTCCGCTGTCTATGCTCACTCCTGCCTCCTCAAAGGCATCAGCAAAGCCTTTGTATCTGGTTCTTGTTATGATGTGCTCGGTTGAACCTCCGATAAGCGCAAGTCTCTTAAGCCCTTTGGCAATCAGGATCGATGTAAGTTCCTTGCAGGCGGAATAATTGTCATTATCAACATAGATGATGTCCTTGTCATCCGTGCTTCCTACAGCAACAAAAGGAATTCCGCTCTCTTTAAGAAATCTTGCCGGTCTGTCATGCACAAGAGTTCTTGTGAGAATGATACCGTCAACCTTGTGGTCGTCTATTATTCTTCTGAGCCCCGTAAAGTCATCGCCGCTAATTAGCGATACCATAATATCGTACCCATATCCCGATGTAACCTCGCTCATTCCGATCATGCAGCGCTGAAAAAAAGGCAGGTCCACAGCGTTATAATCATCCGGCCATATTACGCCGATGTTGTAGGTCTTTTGCTGTGCCAGAGCTCTGGCCATAAGATTGGGTCTGTAATTATGTTCTTCGATGTACTCAAGGACCTTTAGTCTGGTGTCATCTCCAACCCTTCCTTTTCCCGAAATAGCACGGGAAACAGTGGTCTTGGAGATGCCCAGGGCCCTAGCGACGTCATCGATAGTAATTTTGCCATCCGCCATATTAATAACCTTCTTAGCCTTTTACTGCACCGCCCGTTACACCTTCAACATAGTATTTCTGAAGGAACATGAACAGAAGTGTTACAGGGATTGCTACAAGCACACCTCCTGCACAGAATCTGGTGAAGTATCCCTGATAGTCATTGGTCCATACCCATCTTGTCATACCTACTGCCACGTTGTAGCTGGTATCATGTCCGAAAGCTACATATGAAGCAAATACGTAATCACACCATGGTGCCATGAAAGCAACCAGCGCTGTGTAGATAATGATAGGCTTTGACATAGGAATGATCATTGTAAAGAATATCCTTGCCCTTGTTGCGCCATCGATCATGGCAGCTTCATCAAGAGCCTTGGGAATGGTATCAAAGTAGCCCTTACATACGTAGTATCCCATTCCGCAGCTGGCAACGGTCACAAGGATAAGACCGGGGATAGCACCTGCCTGAGTAAGTCCAAACTGCTTCAAAAGGAAGTACAGACAGATCATTGTAAGGAATCCCGGGAACATTCCAAGGATCAGCCAGAATCTCATAAGGAAGGTTCTTCCTGCAAATCTCATTCTTGAAAGTGCATAGCTGACACAGAGCTGTATGATAGTCTGGAAAATTGAGACAAATACAGCAATAACAATAGTGTTCTTGTACCATAACAGGTAGTTGTTCTGGCTTGTATCAAACAGGAACTTGTAATTATCCAATGAAAACTGCTTGGGCACAAGATAGTCAACCATTCCGCCATACTCTGTGGCGTATGATCTAAAGCTCTGAAGCACAAGTCCCACAAACGGGAACAGCCAGATAATGCTTATAAGTATCAATATGATATAGCCAATGATGTTTCCAATGGCTCTTTTTGTCTTGTAAGATTTCATTATTGGAAGCCCTCCTCATCTTTTACTGACGGAAGCATGTTGTAAACAACCAGTGAAATAACCGCTGTAACTACGAATACCATGATTCCTATTACTGCTGCCATCCTGTAGTTGGTGTCATTTACAGTCATCTTGTAGAGCCAGGTGATAAGAAGGTCTGTATTGCCGGCTTTTTCTGCAAGATTTACAGACTGTGGCTTACCCTGTGTAAGAAGGTAAATAACGTTAAAGTTATTGAGGTTTCCTGTAAACTGTGTAAGCAGGAAAGGTCCTGTTACGAACAGCATATATGGAAGGGTGATGCTTCTGAACATCTGCCAGGGGTTTGCACCGTCGATCCTTGCGCTCTCGTAAAGATCCTCGGGGATGTTCATGAGAAGTCCCGTTGCAATCAGCATCATGTACGGAATACCGATCCAGATATTGACTAAGATTATGGTTATCCTTGCCAGCATAGGATCTGTCCAGAAAGGAATATAGGTCTTGATGATTCCCCACTTGATCAGGTATCCGTTGATAAGTCCGTCGTTGGCGAACATTTTCATAACATAAAGAAGTGAAACGAACTGAGGAACAGCGATGGTAAGAACCAGGATTGTTCTCCAGAGTTTTTTAAATTTGATACCCTTTTTGTTGATCAGCATGGCAACTGCCAGACCAAGGAAATAGTTGGTAAATGTGGCAAACAATGCCCAAACAAGGGTCCAGAGAAGGACCTGTAAAAATGTTGGTCCAATGCCTGCTCCCGAGAAGGAAACAAGGTTTTTAAAGTTTTCAAGTCC
>JAGBMP010000083.1 GCA_017634825.1 Butyrivibrio sp. | reverse complement strand
GGCCGGCAAAGTCGGTATAACCCTGGCCAATTTATCCATCCTCAAAAACAACAAAGCAAAAGCCGTAAGGCTTGAGACCCTTGATGCAATATGCAAGGCACTTGAATGTCAGCCGGGAGATATCCTGGAATATGTTGACGACGCAGAGGAGAATTAAGTATGGATACCAATACAAATCAGACATCACAGTACAACTACAATTACACAGGACCTGCAGCGCAAAATCCGCAGCCTGTAAATCCACAGATGGGCACCGTGGTCCAGATGCAACCCATAGTAAGAGGAAACGCGGAACACTTTAGGAAATACGGCATTTTATCCATAGTCTTCGGACTTATCTACGGATTCTGCCTTTACAACAACCACTCAAGCATCACCTACCCAATATTCATGGTCTGCGCTCTTGTTATTTTGAAACTCATAAGAGCCAGGGATGGCTTATCCCTAATCACAGACTGCAATGGCAAAAGAGCTTTAGGAGTCTTTTACGTAGTTTCTCTATTGCTACTCTCAGTGCACAGATGCCTTACAACAAGCTTTGCCCTGAACTTTCTTGAGAGATGTGCGATCTTCCTGCTGCTCTTTAGCTACATCATCTATCTCTATGCAGACACAACAGGATTTGATATAAGCGCATGGGTGATCAGCTTACTTATCACATTTATTAAGCCCCTTGAGCATCTTCCGAGTCCGGTTTCAGATTACAAAGCTCTGAGGAGATCCAGAGCCACCGAAGAGATCAGCGACAGAAAGAAAACCGTAAACGCAGTGCTTTTAGGCCTTGCAATTACTATCCCGCTTCTGCTTGTGATTCTGCCGCTCCTTGCTTCAGCGGATGCAGTATTTGAGCACATGCTCGATGGCCTCTTTAAGGATATTGATATTCCGGAGTATATCTTCCATTCAGTAATGATGCTCTGCACAGCTATTGTCGGCTTCTGGTGTGCTTATACCATTATCACCTCCATGGTAAATCGGGAGCTCAAGGTAAAGGCAAGAGGTGAGGGCAAGACAAATCCGGTTATAGCCATCACCTTTACAAGCATAATCGGACTCGTTTACATCCTGTTCTGTGCAATCCAGCTTCTGTACCTTTTCAGTGGAAAGATGGCTCTTCCTTCAGGCTATACCTACGCAGAGTATGCGCACGAGGGATTCTATCAGCTGCTTGCCGTATGCGTTTTGAATATTGTAATGGTTTCGATCTGTCAGGCATTCTTTAAAAACTCCAAGGTTTTAAAAGCTCTTTTGACAATAATCGCTGCCTGCACTTACATCATGATCGCATCATCCGCTTACAGAATGATCATGTACATAAGGGTTTATCACCTGACATTTTTAAGGCTCTTTGTACTCTGGTTTCTGGCAGTTTTGTGCTTCTGGCTCTCATTCCTTATCATCAGTATGTACGCAAGGAACTTCCCTGTATTTAAGGCATGCATGGTAGCCATTACCCTTGCATTTATCGTCTTCATCTATAGCAATCCGGATTACCGGATTGCAAAGTATGACCTTCAGGCAACTGCCAACAAGATTGATGAATATACTTCCGTTGCGGAATATATCGAGGACAGTCTGTCATTCGATGCCGTTCCTGCCATTAAAGATGATGCCGAAGTGCTGGCCAAATTCAAGAAGTATCATGGTCATGAATATGCAAACAAGGATTTTGTAGGCTTTAGAAGATTTAACTTCTCCTACTACAAAGCTCAGAAGATACTTGGAAAGTAAGTTTAACGGACACAAAAAAGCCGGGCGAATCGAAATCGCCCGGCTTTTATAAAGCCTTAATATATCAGTTACTTGTAATATCAGTACCGAAGTACTTGTTTGAGATCTCTGCAAGAGTTCCGTCATCGCGAAGCTCTGAGATAGCCTGGTTAATTGCCTCTCTGAGAGAATCGTTGTCAGCACCCTTTGCAAGAGGGATTGCGTACATAGTAACTTCATCGTCCATAGCTGCAACCTTGAGCTCTGTGGTTCCTGTTGTCTTGAAGTAGTCCTGAGCTGAAGTGTTGGCATTGATTGTAGCATCAACTGTTCCATTGAGAACCAGTGTCATGGTCTCGCCGATGGTATCAACGTTTGAACATGTAGCACCGTGAGCAACTCCCATTGCCTCGTAGGTTGAACCTGCTGAGTTAGCAGTTGTCTTGCCTGCAAGATCATCGAAGGAATTGATGTCGCTGTTTGAAGCAAGTGTAACAACTACAGCGTGGTCATAAGCATAAGGATGTGTGAAATCGTATGTCTCCTTACGGTCATCTGTAACGTCAACGCCGTTTGCCATCATATCGAAGGTTCCTGTTGTAACACCTGTGAGGCCACCATCAAATGCAACCTCCTGGAAATCAGGCTCTACACCGAGCTTCTTGGCAATAGCTGCTGCGATCTCTACATCAAAGCCCACAAGCTCATCTGTAGTCTCATCGTGATAAGTAAACGGTGCCCAGACACCCTCTGTAGCGATTGTGATCTTGCCTGCTGCCTTGATCCTTGCAAGGTGGTCATTACTGCCGGCAGATTCTGTGCTGCCACCGGCCGTAGCTCCACAACCTGCTACTGTAACGGCTGTAAGGACAGTCATCAGTAACATAGATAGCTTTTTTCTCATAATTTTTACTCCTTATAAAACTTCTTTCCTTGAATTAGATTGTGCAAAATTCATTTTGAATAATAATACATCAGTTTTTGGTCAAACGCAAGAACTCTTTTGTCCTATCCATCTTAGGATTCTCAAAGAACTCAGCACCCGTGCCTTCTTCCACCACTTTTCCGTCTGCCATGAATACCACTTTTGAGGATACTTCTTTTGCAAAAGAGATCTCGTGGGTCACCACGATCATGGTCATGCCCTCATGTGCCAGCTCCCTCATGACTTCGAGAACTTCTGCTGTAAGCTCAGGATCCAGCGCTGATGTAGGCTCGTCAAAATATATGATATCGGGGTCCGTTGCCAGGGCCCTTGCTATTGCAACTCTCTGCTGCTGACCGCCCGATAACCGGCTCGGGTACTGGCCTGCATAATCTGCCATTCCGACTTTCCGCAGGACTTCAAGCGCCTTCTTTTCAGCTTCCTTTGTATGCACATGTCTTGCTGAAGTAAGACCCAGCGTCACGTTGTGAAGAACCGTCTTGTTGGCAAAGAGGTTGTAGTTCTGAAACACAAAACCTGTCCTCTTTCTGATGGCTGATATATCCTCTCTGGAAACCTTCGGAAGATGATAGGTCTTTTCCCCAAAGACAAGTTCTCCCTCGTCGGCCTTCTCAAGGAAATTTATGCAGCGAAGGAACGTGGTCTTGCCTGAACCCGAAGGCCCAAGGATCGATACCACATCGCCCTTTTCAACTGTGAGGTCGACGCCCATAAGAACCTCGGTGGCGCCGAACTTTTTATGTAAATTTTTAACTTCAAGTAATGCCATAAATACCTCTTATCACTTTCTGACTCCGTAACTTCCAAGGATCTTTTCGCCCTTCTTCTGCACAAAGGTAAGCACTGTACAGAACAAGAGGTAGACGATTGCAACCTCGATGTAGAGCGGCAGGTAGTTGTAGGACTGTCCTGCGATCTGCTTGGTTCTTGTAAACATCTCGACAACGGTGATGCTTGAAGCAAGAGATGTGTCTTTTACCATGCTGATAAGCGCGTTAAACAGGGACGGGAATGCTGTCCTGAAGGACTGCGGAAGAATGATGTGCCACATGATCTGCATAAAGTTCATGCCGACGCAGTAGCCGGCTTCAAGCTGTCCTGCCGGAACTGCCTCCATTGCAGCCCTCATGGTCTCTGCACTGTAGGCTCCCTCGTTGATGGTGAACACGATAACTGCCATGACAAATGGGTTTGCGTGTATTCCGATAAGCGGAAGTCCGTAGAATGCCACCATGAGCTGAACAAGGAGCGGCGTTCCTCTTATGACCCAGATGTAAAATCTGCAGATCTGTTTAAGGACCGGCACCTCTGCAAATTGAACCATGGCTACGAGCACCGCCAGGACCGTCGATAGGATAAAGGCGATGATTGCCAGTGGCAGTGTGACTTTGAGTCCGAATTCCAATATTTTGGGAAAAGAGCTGATGAGCAGCTCCATTGTCTTTTCACTAATCATTAAACTTTCTAAGCTCCGAATATGCCATAGGTACGGCAATTAACAGTGATAAAACGTCAGCACAGGCCTGAGCCATCTCAACGCCCCGGATTCCGAGAAACTGCGGAAGGATCAGGATGAGCGGGATAAAGCAAAAGCCGTTTCTTGCTGATGCTGTGACCGATGCCTTGAAGCCCTTTCCGATGGACTGAAGCATCATGTTGCTGATAACAATTGCGCCGGATAAGGGAGTCGACATGCACATATAGCGCAGCGCCGTGGTTCCGACTTCCTTGGCGTACTGCAGTGTCTGAGCCGAATCAAAGTCAGCTGCTGCCTTTTCCCTAAAGAACAGGCTGATGATATGCGGCGCGAATCTGTAGAAGATGACGCCTATGATGATCAGGAATATGGTTGAATACTTGACGCAGAACCAGAAGCCCTCTTTTACCCTCTTGGTAAGGCCTGCGCCGTAGTTGAAGGAACAAACCGGCTGATAGCCCTGGCCGAATCCGATGAGAGCTGAGCCCATCATCAGCATAAGCCTTCCGGCAACGCTCATTCCGGCAATGGCTGCATCTCCGCCGATGGCTCCCGCCGTACGATTGAGGAGCAGCGTGGAAATAGCTGCAAGTCCCTGACGGAAAAGAGATGGTGCACCTCCGTTTAGTACTTCAAGAAGGTAATGCCAGTTGAGCTTGACGTTGCTGATGCTCATTCTGATGTTCTCGCCCTTGCTGGTTCCGATGAACAGTACGATAAAGCTTGTGAGCTGGCCCATCACTGTTGCGATGGCTGCGCCTCTTACCTGCATGTGGAAAACAAGGATAAGGAGCGGGTCAAGAACCATGTTCATAACCGCGCCTGACATAAGACCTATCATGGCGTAGACAGCGCTTCCCTGGAAACGGAGCTGGTTGTTTATGACGAACTGAGCCATCATAAAGGGCGCTCCGAAGAGGATTATCCTCATGTAGTCTATGGTGAACTGCATTGTTGTGTCCGTAGCTCCCAGGAAATGAGCTATGGGGGCAGCGAAGATATTTCCAACAATTGCGAAGATGACTCCGACGATCGCTGCCATGGCAAAGCCGGTGGATGCCATCTCATTAGCTTCCTTGTGATTTCCTGCTCCAAGCATTCTGGAGAGGTAATTGCCTGATCCGTGTCCGAAAAAGAATCCAAAGGCCTGGATTATGGCCATTACCGTAAACACCAGTCCAACGGATGCTGTAGCTGCGGTATTCACCGCCGGGTTATCGGATACTCTCGCCACAAAGAATGTATCCGCTGTGTTGTAGATTGCTGTCACCAGCATACTGATGATAGTTGGTACCGAAAGCGATAAGATAAGCTTTGGAACCGGCGTGGTTGTGAGATATTCACGCCTGTCTCTTGGTTGTTTCATTTATCTTTAGTATTCCTTTTACGCAATTTGTTTGTATGTAATCTATAGTATCACACCTGTCAAGTCTTTGAGTCAAACTGAAACGTCCCCACTGACACATATCAATCTTCTTTCAATGCGTCGAACTTGGCTTTCATGGTAGGATTGTTCCTGGTGAGCTTTTTGACGCTTACATCCTCTACCTTGCTGGTAGCAATACGCAGCTGATTATCCGAACCCTGGAGTTCTTTCTTTACCTTCTCAAGGTGCTGAATTGTCTTGTCAATCTCATCAATAGCCTTGTCAAAGTGACTATGTGCAAGCTCATAGTTTCTGCCAAAGTCATCCTTGAACTTCATAAGTGAATCCTCAAAGTTTGAAATGTCGATGTCCTGATTGCGCACCATTGCAAGCTCCTGCTTGTAAGTAAGTGCATTGATAGCTGCATTTCGAAGGAGCGTAATCATAGGAATAAAGCACTGCGGGCGAACCACGTACATCTTGTCATACTTATAGGAAACATCGACGATTCCGGCGTTGTAGAGCTCGGAATCACTCTCAAGAAGGGATACAAGTACCGCGTATTCACAGTTCTTTTCCTTCCTGTCCTTATCAAGCTCCTTGAAGAAATCCTCGTTCTTATGCTTGCTGGCAGTTTCGTCCATCTCATTCTTCATTTCAAACATGATGGAAATGATCTCAACGCCGTTTTCATCATTCTCGCGGTAGATGTAGTCACCTTTACTTCCGCTTCTTATGTCATTGTCTTTTTCAAAATATGCATTTCTGAAAGCTGTAGCCCTGAGCTGATTGAACTGGATCTCACAGTGCTGCTCCAGAGTCTCGCCCACCATCTTAGTGGACATCTTGGTCTTTAAGTCCTTGTAGAACTCAACTTCCTTCTCCTTTTGTTCAAGCAGGACTTTACCGCGGTCCTTCTCCTGCTGAAGCTGATTCTCAAGGTCATGAGCCTTTTCAGAGAGTTCAAGTTCCGTTTCATGAGCTTTCCTGGTCAGCTCATCGAGCCTTGCCTGCTTCTCATCCTCAACCTTCTTGACCGCCTCCATTACAGCGAGTTTCTGCCTGTCATCACTGCTCTGCATTTCAAGAGACAGCTTGGTGTTCTTCTCCTGCTCTTTTCTCAGAAGTTCCTTGAGTTTGTCTGCTTCTGAAGCTTTCTCTTCCTTCAGCTTCTCAATCTCTTTGGCCTTTTCTTCTCTTAACTTGTCTATCTCTTCTTCGTACTGCTGCCTGGTCTTTAAGACTATCTTGTCTTCTATAGAATCAAGCTCCAGCTTGTGTTTCTCCTGAAGGTGCCTCTGAAGCTCTTCCGTTCTTCTTGTCAGGTCTTTTTCAAATTCCTTATCCCTTATCTGCTGTACGATTGAGCTGAGCTCTGTATCATCTACCGTAAATGCCTGTCCACAGTGTGGGCACTTAAGTTCTGCCATAGTTATTTCCCCCTGTAATACATAGTTTAACTACCCATTGGATTATTATAACATGTTCCGCCACTTCTTTGGTGAGTCACCGGGGACGTTTCAGTTTGACTCACGGTACAGTTATTCATGTTATAATATAAAAAACATTAATTTATTTCTTATCGAACAGGTCACTCTTTACTCTTTCTTGGAGGATACTACTATGATGATGAATCCAATGGCACACTTTAACCCAAAGACATAATGTATTTTTCAGGAGGTAATGGCTATGGTATATAGGGATTTTCAGGATATCAAACTTTCAGGTCTT
>JAGBMP010000082.1 GCA_017634825.1 Butyrivibrio sp. | reverse complement strand
CTCTTTTGATGCCTTCTCGTTCAGTGCGCTGTAAATCTGTGCTGCTGAGAGGGGTTCATCTGCCAGGTAGAGAACTTTGTAGATATCGATTCTCTGCTTGGTCTTTTTTATGCCCTCGGGCCAGTTCTTCTCTATTGTTTCATCAAATGAATGTGAGTGAATTTTACAAGTCATGTCTTTTACCCCAATTGATATCAGAGGGTGATCCCAAGAAAGTCAATAAGAAGTCCTGAGATAGTTCCGATCAAAAACAGCAGGATAGCTACGTTGAAGTTTACCTTCTTCTCGGGATTTACTCTAAAGAGCACCATAAGGCCTATTCCGGCGCCGACAAGAAGTCCTGACATCATGGTTCCAAGGGTTATCATCTGATCAAGGTAGAGCGTAGTGATGATAACTGAAGGTGCGCAGTTGGGGATAAGTCCGATGAGTCCTGCCAGAATGTGGCTCACAACAGGGTTTGTCTTAAGGAGCATTGACAGGTGATCCTCGCCGATCAGGGTGATAACAATATTAAGTAAAAGAGTGAGTACAAGCACGAACAGGAAGATGTGAAGGGTGTGCACAAAGGCTGACTTTGCCATGCCCTTTAAGGTTGCATCCTCTTCGTCATCGCAGTGGCAGTGCTCTTTTTCGCAGAGTTCGTTAATCCTTATCGGATCCTCAGCTCTTTTTCCGCGAGCCTTGTGATAAGCATGGACAGCAAAGTCGATGATAAAGCCGGCGATGATACCGATAACTGCCTTGAGGGCCAGGATCTTGACCATTGTGCCCACAGGGAAGTGCTCAGAGATAAGAAGAGGGATCATCTCATCTGAAGTTGAGAGATAGATCGCAATCAGAGTTCCCAGGGTGATGACACGTCCGGCGTAGAGGTTTGAAGCTGCTGCCGAGAATCCGCACTGAGGGAAGATACCGATAACGCCGCCAAGGAGCGGTCCGAAGTGCTCGGTCTTCTGAACAACGTTTTCCGTGAACTCAGCTGTTCTGTGCTCTAAGTATTCCATTGCAAGATATGTTAAATAAAGGAAAGGCAGGATCTTAACCGAGTCGATCACTGCATCAAGTACTATATCGATAACTACGTCCATTACAGACTCCTTTCTGAACCGGTAAATGCAAATGCAAATCATTTGCATTTAGAATATTCGCAAAAAAATACCAGCTCTTAGCTGGTCTGTCAAAAAGCGGGTGATGGGAATCGAACCCACGTATCCAGCTTGGAAGGCTGGTGTTCTACCATTGAACTACACCCGCATGGTGCTGACAAGAAATTATAATAACCAACTTTGCAAGGTATGTCAAGCGCTTTTATAAATAATTACTTCCTATTTAGTTTGACAAGCGTATAATAGAGATGTTATTATTTTTCCTACCAAGTTAGTAGGAATTACGAAAGGAAGATTTTTGCTATGTCTGAGAATTCATTATTGCAGGTAAAAGACCTCTCAGTTTCAATCGACAACGAATTGCCGATCCTTCATAATATTAATCTTGATATTAAGCCCGGCGAGACACACGTACTTATGGGACCCAACGGAGCAGGTAAGTCAACACTTGGCTTTACACTCATGGGTAATCCTCATTACTGCGTGACCGAAGGAAATATTCTCTTTGAGGGGCAGGATATCACGGATATTTCAGCTGATAAGAGAGCCAAGGCGGGAATGTTCTTATCATTCCAGAACCCATACGAGGTTCCCGGTATTTCTCTGGGAAGCTTTATCAGAAACGCATATCACAACCAGACAGGCGAGCCTGTTAAGCTTCTTGCATTTAAGAAGTCACTTAAGGCTGCTATGGACATTCTTTCAATGGACGAGTCCTATGCAGACAGAGACTTAAACGTAGGATTTTCCGGCGGTGAGAAAAAGAAGGCTGAGATCCTTCAGCTTCTTATGTTAAAGCCTAAGTTCGCCATTCTGGACGAGACAGATTCAGGTCTTGACGTAGATGCTGTCCGTACAGTTTCAAAGGGTATCGAGGAGTACCAGAAGAAAAAGGACGGGGCACTCCTTATCATCACCCACTCAACCAAGATCTTGGAGTCACTTCACGTAGATTACACACACGTTCTCGTTAAGGGAAACATTGTTCACACAGGAGACGGAAGCCTTGTAGACGAGATCAATGCAAACGGATTCGAGAGATTTGTGAAAGAGGATTAAAATGGCTGATACTAACAACAAGCAGGTTGTGGCCGATATTGACCGCAGCCTATATGATTTTAAAGACGTAGAGAGCGAAAAAGACTTCTACCGTATGGCCGAGGGTCTCACCGAAGAGACTGTTCTTAAGGTTTCAGAGGAAAAGAACGACCCCGAATGGATGCGCGATTTCAGATTAGAGTGTCTTAAGCTCTACAACGATATTAAGGTACCTGACTGGGGCCCAAGCATTGAAGGCCTCGACATGGACAAGATTTCTTCCTATGTAAGACATAAATCCGATATGAAGGGCAAGTGGGAAGATGTTCCCGAAGATATCAAGAATACTTTTGAAAGGCTGGGAATTCCACAAGCGGAGAGAGAATCTCTTGCAGGCGTGGGAGCCCAGTACGATTCAGAGCTTGTATATCACAATGTAAAAGACGAAGTTGCTGCGCAGGGCGTTATCTACACTGACCTTGAGAGTGCTTTAAGAGGTGAGTATGCAGATATGATAAAGTCTCACTTCATGAAGCTTGTACCTCCCACAGACCACAAGTTTGCAGCACTTCACGGCGCTGTGTGGTCAGGCGGATCCTTTGTCTACGTTCCAAAGGGGGTCAAGGTAGACATTCCCCTGCAGTCATACTTCAGACTTAACGCTGCCGGAGCAGGACAGTTTGAGCACACTCTGATCATCGTTGATGAGGGCGCAGACCTTCACTTTATAGAAGGATGCTCTGCTCCCAAATATAACGTGGCCAATCTCCACGCCGGCTGTGTAGAGCTCTACGTGGGAAAGAACGCAAGGCTCAGATATTCAACCATTGAGAACTGGTCCAAGAATATGTATAACCTCAACACCAAGAGAGCTATTGTTGAGGAGAACGGTATCATGGAGTGGGTTTCAGGCTCTTTTGGCTCCCATACATCCTACCTGTATCCTATGACCATACTTAAGGGCGCAGGCTCCAAGATGGAATTTACCGGAATCACCTTTGCCGGCAAGGGACAGAACCTTGACACCGGCGCCAAGGTAGTACACCAGGGAGAGCGCACCAGTTCTGTTATAAACACCAAGTCCATCTCCAAGGACGGCGGAATCGGAACCTACAGAAGTAGTGTCATCATCCAGAAGTCGGCCAAGAAAGCCAAGGCATCTGTTTCCTGTGACTCGCTTATGCTGGATTCAATTTCCAGGGCAGACACGATCCCCGGAATGGACATCCGTACCAATGACGCAGATGTAGGACACGAGGCTAAGATCGGAAGAATCAGTGATGAAGCGATTTTCTACCTGATGAGCAGAGGTATAAGCGAAGAGGATGCCAAGGCCATGATCGTAAGCGGCTTTGCAAATCCCGTATCAAAAGAGCTGCCTCTTGAGTATGCGGTAGAGATGAATAACCTGATCAAGCTCGAGATGAGCGGAAACGGCTGATAAGGGGAGAGCAGATGAGTAATGATTTGAACATGAAGGTCAACGTGCTGCCTGTTCTTACATACAATTTCCTGCATGTAAACGACAGCACCCTTCAGATAAGCGATTTTAATATACAAGAGTTGAATTCTCCTTCGGCAAAAGAGCTGCCGGCTGGCGTAACTGTAGAAAAGGCAGTTCCATTTGCAGAAGCGGGAGAGATATTCAGGGAAAATAATGACAGGATCCTGGCTCCGATAGACGGACATGTAGAGCCAAACGGTGATACTTCCGCAAGAGATAAGGATCAGGCCTTAAGAACAGGAATGGGCGCAGATGTTGACGGCCTTATGACAAGCCTTGGTGCTACAGTTGATATCTACACTGTAGAAGAGGGTGTTAAGGCAGATAAGCCAATCGTCATAAGCTATGACATGAAGAATGGAGATGCTTCTCTTTCAGGCCAGATAATTCATGCTAAGAAGAATTCAGAAGTAACTGTTGTCATTGCCTACACATCAGATAATGACGCATCAGGCTTTGTAGGAGTCAGCACAAGACTTTTTGCAGAGGACGGCGCTAAGATCAATTTGGTTAAGACTCAGCTCCTTGGCGAGGGCTTTGTTCACTTCGATGATATCGGCGGAGCATGCCTTTCTGATGGAAAGATCGACCTTGTGACTTTGGAGCTTGGCGGATGTAAGACCCTGACAGGAGCTTACGTTAACCTTGCAGAGAAAGAATCTGTCTTTACCAGCAATATGGGCTATCTTGTAAGAGGTGACCACGACCTTGATATCAATTACGTGGCAGACCACAGAGGAAAAAAGGCCCAGGGCCTTATGCAGTTTAAGGGCGTCCTTATGGATAACGCCTCAAAGACCTTCAGAGGAACCATTGATTTCAAGAAGGGAAGCTCGGGCTCTGTCGGAGATGAGCAGGAAGATGCGCTGCTCCTTAGTGAGGATGTTATAAATAAGACTATGCCCGTGATCCTTTGTCAGGAAGAGGATGTCGAGGGAAGGCACGGGGCAACCATCGGTGAGCTTGGGGAGGACCTTCTGTTCTACATGCAGACCCGTGGTATCGATGAAGCCACTGCCAAGAAGATCATGATCAAGGCAAGGCTGGACAGCGTAGCAGGCCTGATTCCGGATCCCGAGATCAAACAAAAGACACTTTATTACATTCAGAACATAGTTTAAGGGGATAATCATGAGCGCACCTAGCGATTTTCGCAAGGACTTTGAGATTTTAAAGTCCGGCGAGTACATATACTTTGACAATGCTGCAACTTCACAGCGCCCAAGGCAGGTACTTGAGGCTGTAACAAACTTTTATAACACAGCCAACGCCAATCCTTTAAGAGGACTCTACGACTGGAGCATGGCAGCAACAGATGCTTACGAGAGTGCCAGAAAGACTGTTGCAGACTTTATCGGGGCAGATTCTACCGAAGAGATAATCTTTACTAGGAACACCACAGAGTCTTTAAACCTTGTGGCATACAGCTACGGCCTTGAGAACGTGCATGAGGGCGACGAGATCGTAATTACCGTTATGGAGCACCACAGCAACATGCTTCCATGGCAGATGGTTGCCAAGAAAAACGGCGCAAAGCTCATTTACCTTGAGCCCGATGAAGAAGGCGTTATCTCAAGGGAGGAATACACCTCCAAGATCACAGACAAGACCAAGATCGTGGCAATAGGCCATGTATCCAATGTATTTGGAGTTACCAATCCGGTAAAAGAGATTGCGGAGTACGCCCACTCTAAAGGCGCAGTGGTAGTTGTGGACGGAGCCCAGTCAGCTCCCCATATGGCCATTGATGTTAAGGAGCTTGAATGCGACTTCTTTGCCCTTTCGGGACACAAGATGCTGGCACCTATGGGAATCGGAGCCCTCTACGGAAGAAGGGACCTGCTTGATAACATGCAGCCTTTCCTGCGAGGCGGTGAAATGATAGAATATGTAACAAGGGAAGATGCAACCTATGCAGAGCTTCCCCACAAGTTCGAGGCAGGAACCGTTAATGCCGGAGATGCTGTAGGACTTGAGGCTGCTATTAAGTATATTAAAAACGTTGGATTTGAGACCATTGAGGCCCAGGAGATTAAGCTTACTACTCTCCTTATGGAAGGCCTTGCTAAAATGCCTTATATCAAGGTATATGGCTCAAAAGACCCTAAGAAGCACTGCGGAATCGTAACCTTTACCATGGACGGAGTTCATCCTCATGACCTGGCATCGGTACTTAACGACGACAAGGTTTGCATCAGAGCAGGACACCACTGTGCTCAGCCCCTTATGCAGTTTATCGGAGCTGGCTCTACAGCTAGAGCAAGCGTATATTTCTACAACACCGAGGACGAGGTTAAGCAGTTCCTTGACAGACTGTCTAAGGTAAGGGAGGTCATGGGATATGGAGCTTAAACAGCTTTATCGCGAGATAGTTAACGAACACAATCTTCATCCGGTACACAAAAAGGTCATTGAGAACCCCGATCTGGTACTCAGAGGCGTCAATCCCAGCTGCGGAGATGACATTACACTCAGCCTTAAGATCAAGGACGGCGTCATTGAAGACGGCGGCTACGAGGGATCAGGATGTGCTATTTCACAGGCTTCTGTGGATATGATGGTAGATCAGATCATCGGTAAGAAAACCGATGAAGCAGTTAAACTTGCCGAGACCTTTATGGGAATGATAAAGGGTGAAGTTACGGATGAGGAGAGCATAGAGAGCCTCGATGAGGCAGCAGCTCTTCAGGATGTGGCTCACATGCCCGCCAGAGTAAAATGTGCTGTGCTGGGATGGAGAACCATGAAAGAGATGATCGAGAACCCTGAGAAGGCGAAAGAGTAAGTAGTCAGAGCATCTGCACCAACGTGTAAAGTGAACCATGCCGTCAGACTCGCGTTAAAGTGAGCCGCGCAATACTCGAAATTAGTTGCGCGAAAGTGAACCATGCCGACAGACTCGAAATTCGCTTTGCGAATTCCTCGTTGTCGCGGCGTTCGCCGTATGAATAAAAAAAGAGGTATCAGAATGTGAGCAAAGAGCGCTCCCATCTGACACCTCTTATTTTTATTCGCATGGTTCACTTTACGCGCAAAGAAAAAGTACCATCCCCATGGGATATACCCACGAAAACAGTACTCGGCGTGCACCGCCAGGGTCTCGAACCCTGGACAACCTGATTAAGAGTCAGGTGCTCTACCAACTGAGCTAGCGGTGCGTTTTTATTTGTGTCGTTCTTAACGACAAGTGATATCTTACTACGGCCCAAAATAAAATGCAAGTACTTTTTTTAAATTTTTCAAAAAAATTTTGGGGAAATATGATAAAATAATTTGAATTAGTATAAAAGGAGCGGGTTTGACATGATTTTTGATACCCATGCTCACTATGATGATGAGCGATTTGATGAGGATAGAGATGCCCTTTTAAGGTCCATGAAGGAAGCGGGCATTGGAAATATAGTAAATATCGGAGCTAATATGGCGAGTTCCCAGAGATCTCTTGATCTGGCAGCGGAATACGACTTTATGTACGCAGCTGTGGGAGTACACCCCAGTGACTGCGCAGAGCTCGACGATGAGAAGATAGAGAAGCTAAAAGAGATGAGCTCTTTTCCCAAGTGCGTAGCAATCGGAGAGATAGGCCTTGATTATTACTGGCCGGAGCCGGAGCATGATCTTCAGAAGAAATGGTTTAAAAGACAGATCGCCCTTGCCAGGGAAGTGGAGCTTCCGATCATTGTTCACTCAAGAGATGCTGCTGCCGATACGGTGGACATTTTAAAGAGCGAGAATGCAGGAGAACTTGGAGGCGTTGTCCATTGCTTCTCTTATTCAAAAGAAGTTGCAGAAGAGTGCGTTAAGATGGGCTTCTATATAGGAATTGGCGGAGTTCTTACCTTTAAGAACGGTCGCAAGATGAAGGAAGTTGCTGAGGCTATTCCGATGGAGAGGATCATTTTAGAGACGGATTGTCCGTATCTGGCTCCGGAGCCCTTTAGAGGAAAGCGCAACAGCTCTTTATACCTGCCTTATGTTGTAAGCGCCATGGCGCAAATTAAAGGCATTTCAGAGGAAGAAGTAATAAGCATCACAGAAGCTAACGCAAGAGAGATGTACAGGCTAAAGGCCTAAGAGAGGATCATATGGCATATTTGGGAAACAGCGCCCGTACCAAGGAAGTGCTTGCCAGGTACAACATGAGCGCCAAAAAGAAGTTTGGACAGAACTTCCTGATAGACGGAGGTGTCCTTGAAGGAATTGTAGAGGCTGCAGGAGTTACTGATAAGGACTGCGTCCTGGAAATCGGACCGGGTATCGGAACACTTACCCAGTATCTTGCAGAGGCAGCAGGCAGAGTCGTTGCTGTGGAGATTGATAAGACTCTTTTACCTGTTCTTGCTGATACACTATCTGAATATGACAACGTTACTGTTATAAATGAAGATGTACTCAAAGTGGACATAGACAGGATCATTGAGGAGTACAATGAGGGACGCCCCATCAAGGTGGTGGCCAACCTTCCATATTACATAACTACTCCAATTATAATGAAGCTCTTTGAGAGCGGGGCTCTTATAGAGAGCATCACGGTTATGGTACAGAAGGAAGTTGCAGACAGGATGGCAGCTGGCCCTGGGAACAAGGACTACGGCTCTTTATCACTGGCAGTTGGGTTCTATGCGGAAGCAAATACCGTAATAGATGTTCCGCCCAGCAGCTTTATACCGCAGCCGAATGTGGGATCGGCGGTGGTTAAGCTCACCAAGTACCCTGAGCCAAAGGTAAATGTTAAGGATGCCAAATACCTGTTTGAGATTATCAGGACCTCTTTTAACCAGAGGAGAAAGACACTCTCAAACTCCCTTTCAAATAACGCATCACTGGGTGTTTCAAGGGATAAGGTCAGTGCTGCTCTTGTAAAGATGGGGATCGATGAAAGAGCAAGGGGTGAAACGCTCACACTTGAGCAGTTTGCAGAGCTTTCTGACATTTTACAAAGCTAGGGCGCTATGTTAAACTTACTACTAGATATTGTATTGTTGGTTCCAAAGAGGTGGATATTTTGGATAAAGTTGAGTATAGAATCAGGGCCGATGAAATCAAGGCTTTGATAGGGGAAGGCAGATTTGCCGAAGCAGTTAAGATTGCAGATACTATAGACTGGAAGCGTGTTAAGAGCGTTCAGATGCTCTGCACCATCAGTGACCTGTACAAGATAAACAGGCGTTTTCAGGAGAGTAAGGACGTTCTCCTGATGGCCTATGACAGATACCCTACAGGAAGAGCGATCGTTTACTCGCTGTGTGAGCTTGCCATCAAGATGGGCGAGTTTGTTCAGGCGGTTGAGTATTACAAAGAGTTCGTAAGGATCGCGCCAAGGGATACAGGTAGATACATTCTTCAGTACAAGCTCTACGAGGCACAGGAAGTAAGCCTTGAGGAGAGGATCGCTGTACTTGAGGAGTTTAAAAAGCACGACTACAGGGAGAGATGGGCATATGAACTTGCTTACCTCTACCACAGAGTAGGGCTTACCACAGAATGTATTGAGGAATGTGACGAGATGTTCCTCTGGTTTGGTGACGGCAGATACGTCATGAAGGCTCTTGAGCTCAAGGCGCTTCATGAGCCTCTTTCACCTGAGCAGCAGGACAGATACCTCAGATATAAAGAAAAGCACGGCGGAGCAGTGGATCCGTCCATCGTTTCCGAGAAGGACGAAGTGGGCAAGGACGAGACAAGGACTGTTGAGATCAAGCAGCCCACCAAGGAGATGCCTCCCGTAACCGAGTCCGTTATTAATTCTTACAATGAAGGAACCCTTCCCGAGGAGCTCAAGCAGCCCGTGGAGGAGGACCTTGGAGAGACCAGAGAGTTCGACAGGATCGTCTACCCCAGTATCAGTGAGATAAAAGAGCCCTCGGTAGATGTCAGTTCATATAACACAGTTAACCTTCAAAAGGCAATCGCAGCAGGTCTTCAGGAGATCATCGGAGATAAGGACGATGAAACCAAGGAAGAGATCACCAAGATCTTTGAGCCTGTAGAGGCAGAGCCTGCACAGAACACAGTTCAGCCTATCACTGAGGAAATCTACGAGGATGAAGAGCTCGAGGAGCCGGAATATGTGCTTCCTGAGGAAATTTCAGAGGAGCTTCCTGAGGATGAGATCGTAAAGGCAGCAGAAGAGGCTGAGGCTACAATAATCTATCAGCCTGTTCATCCGGATGCTGTGGCTTCGGAAGAGGCAGCACAGGAAGAAAATCCTGAGAGCGCTGCTGATATCGACAGCGATACAAGAGTATTCGAGCCTGTAGCTTCCGGCATGCAGGAGGTCTTTTTCGACACTGATCCCAAGATGGGAATCGAGATCAAGTATGGCGGAAACGGACCAATCCTTGGAGAGGAGAAGGTTATAACTCCCGAGGAGCCGGCGATCATGGCAACAGCAGTTTCAGAGCCTGAGCCTGAAAACTATGAGGAGCCCGAAGAGGAAGAAGAGGCCAAGGAAGAGAATCCCGTTATCCAGCCTTTTAAGGCCTTTAACTATGAAGAGAAACCACTCGAGGATGAAGTTCCCGGTGCAGTAATACATCCCAATGCAAGCTACCAGATGCACAGCCAGTTCGAGACCATGCTGGCACAGGAGCCTGACGGTCAGATCAGTATGGCTGTTGAGCCCGAGCCTGAGGTTGAGAAGCAGATCACAGGCCAGATCAGCATACAGGAGTATCTGGACAACTGGGAGGCCTTTAAGAAGACCCAGCAGCAGAAGCAGCTTGAGAGCGTAAAGAAGAGGGTTCTTGACGAGACCGGCGACATGTTCGCTGAGTTTGATTCCAAGACCAGAGAAGGTCTTCAGGAGAAGCTTGAAAAGGCCATCACAAATGCCATCAACAAGGACAGCTATGCCAAGGCTTCCGGCAGAGGAGACTGGAGCGTCAAGAGAGAAGACGTTATAAATGCAGCTGTAGAGGAAGTTATGGACGAGGAGTCCCGTCCTGAGCCTTCAGAGGAGCAGCTTTTAGAGGAGATACCGGAGGAGCTTCCGGAAGAAGTTGATGCAGATACAGCCACAATCGATGCAGAGATGGTGGCAGCAGGAGCGTCAGAAGAGGGAGAACCTTCAGAGGAAGAATCTGCAGAAGAAGAGGTAAAAGAGCCTTCAGAGGAGCCTTCAGAATCTGATGAAGCTGAAGATGTGGATGATGACGAAGAGGGTGAAGAGGAAAAGGAAGATCCGGCACCTGCGCCTGCGCCAAAGAAAGCACCAGCTCCTACAGAGAAAAAGAAACAGCATCACATCGGAAACAGAGAGCTCGAAGAGCGCGTAAGGAGCATGACTCCTGAGGAGAAAGAGCTCTTTGGACCATATATACACCACAAGAAATCAAGAAGACAGATCATCAATGCCATTGATAATCTCAGCATGGATCCGTTCTCCGGAAACGCCATCGTTACCGGTGATGAGGGTGCAGGTACCGTAAGTCTTGCAAAGGGGCTTATAAAGGCTATGCAGGCTTCAGACTCCAACTTCAGCGGTAAGGTTGCCAAGATCACGGCCAACACCCTGAACAAGAAGAGCACAGCAAACATCTTTGAAAAGCTTGCAAACGGTGCTCTGATCATTCAGAGGGCAGCAGATCTGACACAGGAGACAGTCAGCGAACTCCTCAAGATCCTTCAGCAGGAGAACAAGGGCCTTGTGATCGTCATGGAAGATACCAAGGAAGACATGGACAGATTCCTTGATAAGAATCCGTCCCTTAAGCAGAGCTTCAACGTCAGGGTTGATATCGAAGCCCTCGATGACGACTCCCTTGTAGCATATGCAAGGCAGTATGCTCTTGAGAAAGAGTATGCCATCGATAACCTTGGAATTCTGGCTCTTCACACA
Organism: Butyrivibrio sp.; assembly: GCA_017634825.1. Classification (GTDB taxonomy): domain Bacteria; phylum Bacillota; class Clostridia; order Lachnospirales; family Lachnospiraceae; genus Butyrivibrio. The sequence goes on along the minus strand of JAGBMP010000082.1, from coordinate 20,643 downwards.
AGAATTTCAGAAAGGCAGACCCTGGACCACGACGTTACCGTATCCGAAGTAAGAGATATCGTGGACGATGCCATATATTACGCGGAAAAAAGAACCGTCGGTCATTTTGTTGATGTAATAGTTCACAAAAGGTACGATGAAAATGATATGATAATACTTAGAGAAAAAGACTTTATGCATGACTAAAATTTTCTTTAGGGGGGCACAAATGAGTCAAAAGGTATTTATTTCAGAAGACGACGAGTATTTATTTGGACAGGGTACACATTACGAGATATATGATAAACTGGGAGCTCATCCTTCAGAGGAGAACGGCAAAAAGGGATACTTTTTTGCTGTATGGGCACCCAATGCAGCAGATGTTCACGTAGTCGGAGACTTCAACGGATGGAATGAGAATGCCCATCAGATGCACAGGTCTAAGACCGGCAACATCTGGACACTTTTTATTCCCGGAGTTGGGATAGGCGAACTTTATAAATACCTTATCACTGCTCAGGACGGAAGGAAGATCTACAAGGCAGATCCTTATGCAAACTTTGCAGAGCTTCGTCCCGGCAATGCATCAAGGACAACGGATCTGTCCGGCTTTAAGTGGTCTGATAAGAAGTGGTACGACAGTATAAAGGGTAAGGAAATGAAGCGCATGCCCATTTCCATTTACGAGTGCCACATCGGTTCCTGGATGAAACATCCCGACGGAACAGAGGACGGTTTTTATACCTACAGACAGTTCGCTGACAGGATCGTGGAATACTTACAGGAAATGAAGTATACCCACATTGAGCTCATCGGTATCGCTGAACATCCTTTTGATGGCTCCTGGGGATATCAGGTAACCGGCTACTATGCACCGACTTCAAGATACGGCGAGCCTACAGACTTTATGTATCTTGTTAACAAGCTTCATAAAAACGGAATCGGAGTAATCCTTGACTGGGTACCGGCGCACTTCTGCCCGGATGAGTTCGGTCTTGCATGCTTCGATGGAACCTGTATTTACGAGCATCCGGACCCAAGGAAGGGAGAGCATCCTGACTGGGGAACCAAGATATTCAATCTTGAGAAGCCCGAGGTCAAGAACTTCCTTATTGCAAACGCTCTTTTCTGGATCCGCAAGTTCCATGTAGACGGACTTAGAGTTGACGCCGTTGCTTCCATGCTTTATCTCGACTATGGCAAAAAGGACGGACAGTGGGTTCCCAACAAGTACGGTGACAACAAGAATCTTGAGGCCATTGAGTTCTTCAAGCACTTCAACAGTGTTGTAAGAGGAACATATCCTGAGGTTCTGACAATTGCCGAGGAATCGACAGCATGGCCTAAGGTTACAGCTCGTCCCGAGGATGACGGACTTGGCTTTGCCTTCAAGTGGAATATGGGATGGATGCATGACTTCTGTGAATACATGAAGCTGGATCCATACTTCAGGCAGGGAGCTCATTACATGATGACCTTTGCCATGAGCTATAACAACGCAGAGAACTATATCCTGCCTCTTTCTCACGATGAGGTTGTTCACCTTAAGTGTTCAATGGTTGAGAAGATGCCGGGATACAAGGTTGATAAGTACGCAAACCTCAGAGTTGGCTACACATACATGTTCGGGCACTCCGGCAAGAAGCTCCTCTTCATGGGACAGGAGTTTGGCCAGGAGAGAGAGTGGAGCGAAAAGAGAGAGCTTGACTGGTTCCTTCTTGAGAATGACCTCAACAGAGGCATGAAGGACTATGTTGCACAGCTCCTTGAGATGTACAGAAAGTATCCTGCCCTCTACGAAGTCGATGATGACTGGGGCGGATTTGAATGGATCAATGCCGATGACAAGGAGAGAAGCACCTACAGCTTCTACAGAAGAGCATCAAACGGCAAAGACAACGTTCTCTTTGTACTTAACATGACACCGATGGAGAGAAAGGGATTCATGGTAGGCGTTCCGTTTGCAGGAACCTACACCCACATCCTTGACAGCGCCGAGGTGCGCTTCGGAGGATCGGGAAGTAACATCGCGCCCAAGATCAAAGCTGTAAAGGGCCTTTGTGATTACAAAGACTACAGCATAACCTTTGATCTTCCGCCTTACGGAGCCGAGGTATTTGTTTTCCAGACTCCCAAGCTAAAGAAAAAGAATTGACCTGCCGAAATAGAAGGTGATGGATGAAAAGTCCATCACCTTTTTGCATGTCACAAATGTTTTTTCTCACCCATATGAGGCGCATATGAACATTAACTTTCAGACTATTACCGGTCAGAAAACCGGCGGCGACAAAATTCTTTCAGGCATGGAGGCGGAAGAAAGGATAGTGTCAGGGCCCTCAAAGTCATCAAATCTTTCAAAGGCAGGCTATGCCCTGGACATAGATGCATCGGGATTTACCGACAACGCATACGCAGGGCATTCCAGATCAGTAGAAGACATTGCAGGTATGGCCCAGAACACGGATGTTCAGAACCGTCATAACTTCATGGCTCTTTTATCAAATACCATGTCCGAGGAGGACTATGAAAAAGCTCTTAAGGACGGATTTGATATCAAAGATATAAACTCTGCAGAGACTGTAAACATCGTGGACAAGATAAAGAGTGTCCTTCTTGAGTCAGGCGCATTAGTCGCAGGTTACAACGACGACCTCAGCTTTGAAAAACTTAAGAAGATCACCGGAAGCGATGCTTTTGCCAAAGCTCTGCAGGATAGTTTTCATGAGAATGATATCCCTGTTACGGCAGAGAATGCTAAGACAGCCAAGACAGCTGTTGATCAGGTAGCAGACATCAAGGCTCTTGATGACAGTGCTGTCAAATACATGGTGCAGAACAATATGAAGCCCACCATCGAAAATATCTATTTTGCTTCCCACAGCACAAATGGATTAAATGTCATGGGCAGGGGCTTCTATGCTCAGGAAGCCGGCGGATACTATGCACAGACAGCAGACTCTTTTGACTGGGAACAGCTCGGTCCCCAGATTGACAAAGTCATCGAGGAGTCAGGACTTGACCCTAAGGATGAGGCCACCAAGGAAAATGCCAAGTGGATGGTATCTCAGGGGATTCCGCTTACAGCAGATAATCTCGAGGCAGTTACCACTATAAAGGCAGCAAAGCTCCCTGTAACTGAAGAGCTCGGAGCAAAGGCAACGGCAACAGCCATAGCAGATGGCAAGCGCGCAATCGACGGCAATCTCTCTGATCCGACTTCAAACCTTCAGAAGGCCATAGATATAGATCATAAGGTAAAAGAGATCTCGGACGACGATATAAAGGGCGCCATAATTTCAGGGAAAGATCTCACCATCAGAAATCTTTCAGGTGCGGGAACTTTCGCAGAAGTGCAGACACTTCCGGAGAACGATAACAGACTGGTCCTTGCAAGGATCCAGATGGAAGAAGTTCGTCTTCGCATGACAACAGAAGCCAACAAGCAGCTGCTTGACAGAGGCTTTTCAATAGACACAGCACCCATTGAGGAGCTCATTGAGAGACTTAAGAGCACCATGGGACAGATGGCAGATGAAACTACCGGAAAGGCCATCGATGAGATAACAGATGTAAAGAGCGTTGGTACTTCTTATATGATGCGCATGACTATGACAAGGGTTTCTGTGATCGCTAACGGTCCTGTGGATATCGTGGGCGATATGGCGGATGAGCTTGAAAGCGCCAGCATCTTTAAGATAAGCCAGAGGTCAGAGGAGCTATCTTCAAAGTTTGCAAAGGCAGGTGAGGGTTATGAAAAGCTTATGACCGCTCCCAGAGCGGACCTTGGCGATAGCATAAAGAAGGCCTTCAGAAATGCGGACGACATCTTAGAGGACCTTAAAGAGGAACTCACCGATGAGAACCGCCGCGCGATCCGAATCCTTGGATACAACAGGATGGAGATAAATGAGGAGAACCTTGAAAAGGTCAGAGGATGGGATGCAAAGCTCCAGGCAGTGATCTCAAGAATCAAGCCAGGTGCGGTCCTTGATCTTATAAGAGACGGCCAGAACCCTCTTTCAATGACCATCGAAGAGCTCTCACAGAACCTGGACAGACATTCATCAAATTCAGGTGATCAGAGAGGAAAGAGCGAAGAGAAGTACGCCAGGTTCCTCTACAAGCTTGAGAAAAAGAACGGAATAAGCAGCGAGGAGAGAACCTCCTTTATAGGAATATACAGACTTTTCCACACTCTTAAGACCACCGATTACCAGGCAATAGGCTCCCTTCTTAAGACGGGACGGGATATGACCATCGGAAATCTTCTTGAAGCGACGAGAAATCAAAAGGCTGCAAGGCACGGAATGGACTTTAAGGTGGATGATGAGTTTGGAGGTCTTGAAGAGAGATCAGCCGGAGTAAAGATAGATGCGCAGATAAGTGCAGCGTTCAGATTCTACAGCGCCAAGGCAGAGGTCGTATATGAGAATCTCGAACCTGAAAAGCTGATGCAGGCTGCACCTACGCAGGAGACTCTTTTACCGGAACTTGCAGATAACCTTCAGGCAGCCGATACAGATGAGGCGCTTGAGAGAGAATATGTAAAAGAGCAGGTCACAAGAATGAGACAGACTGCCCAGCTAAAGGCAGCAGAGCCTGCCCTTGATGAGCTTAAGGCAGCAGAAATTGAGACCACCTTCAACAATATGGAGGCCATGATCGGCGTAAGGCGCGATCGCAGAAACGGAAGCCTCTGGGAGAAGATGGGTGACATAAAAGAAAAAGCTCTTTTAACAGAAAAAATGGAAGATGATGATTATCGGGAAAATTACGTTAAGATTTTGGGAGATGTTTCCGATAAATTATCTGAAGAGCTAATGACTGACAATGACAGCTACATTGATGTAAGAGCAATATCTCTTTTGCAGAGGCAGATCTCAGTGATGACAAAGAGCGCAGAGAGAGATTCTTACGAAGTGCCTGTTGAGGTTGAAGGTCAGGTAGTTTCAATGCATGTGACGCTAAAGAGCGAAGCAGGCAGGGGTTCAAGGATGGATGCCAGTGTTCAGACTGATATGTACGGACTTATCACTGTAAGCCTCTACAAGGAAGCGGATGTGATAAGAGGAATGCTTACAACAACGAACAGCAGCAATCAGGAAGAGTCTGAATATCTGGAAAGTGTAAGAAGTAGATTGTGCGGAAAGCTATCAGAGAAGATAGAGGGAGCCGTTGCAGCGGCAGAGAATATAGCAATTCTCTATCACGCACAGGGCGGAGGCGCTTTAGCCACCGTTTCTTCAGGAGCCAGGGAAGGCAGTAATAACTTACAAACAGATACTAAAACACTCCTTACTATGGCAAAGGCCTTTGTTGAGGCGCTTTGACAAGTTGCGACTAAAGAAACGAGGTAGAGATGAAAGTAAATTATAACGTATCCGCAATGGTAGCAAACAACGCACTTCAGAGAAATGATAAGCTTCTTTCAGAATCTCTCGGAAGATTGTCCAGCGGACTAAAGATCACAAACGCAAAAGACAATCCTTCCGGTCTTGCCATGTCAAGAAGAATGAATTCCCAGATTGAAGGACTTGGAGTAGCAAATAACACATCAAAGGATGCGATCTCAATCGTTCAGGTAGCAGACGGAAGCCTTTCAGAGATCCACGAGGTGCTCCAGAGAATGAGCGAGCTGGCAGTTCAGGCCAGCAACGGAACTCTCACAGACAGCGACAGAGAGGCAATCCAGTCAGAGGTAACACTTCTGAAGGAAGAGATCGAGAGAATGGCGCAGACTACACAGTTCAACGGCCAGACTATTCTCGACGGATCCTTTGATTACCGTGGATATGCAACAGTTGGCAATGATCCGGAGGCTGCAGAGACAAATCCCAATGTAAAGATGGTCTCCTACTCAGATGTAGTTGAGGCAGGAAATTACCAGATAACAGGAATTGATGTAAGTTTCATGAACCTCACAGGCACAACCGGTGTTGATAAGAAGGGAATCTTCCTTGAGAACGGCAGTGAGACAAACATCAGTGTTAAGAAGATCCTCGAGGACGGTTCAATGGTTGACTACATGCCAAATGGTATGACAGCAACCGTTAATGAAGACGTGCTCACACTTCAGGATGCAACCGGCAAGAAGATCCAGCTCCAGATCGATGAGACCTTCAGTGGCACTGTAAACCTTGAGCTTACAGGTACAGGCGCAATGACCATGCAGGTTGGAGCAAACGAGGGACAGACCCTTGATATCAGGATCCAGAAGGTTTCCCTCACAACTCTCGGACTTTACAACCTGGACGTTTCAAATGAGGTTGGAGCAAGAGAGGCAATCGAGAGCGTAAAGAACGCCATCTCGGAGATCAGCGGAATCAGATCAAGACTTGGTGCTTATCAGAACAGACTTGAGCATACAGTAAGTAACCTTGACATCTCAGTTGAGAACATGACAGCAGCTTATTCCAGGATCATGGATGTAGATATGGCTGAGGAGATGACAACCTATTCAACACAGCAGGTTCTCTCACAGGCAGGAATCTCAATGATGGCCCAGGCAAACGAGAGACCTTCACAGGTACTTCAGCTTCTTCAGTAATCGCTAAGAGAGGGATAATGTATGACACTGGAAAAGAAACAGGAATTTACACTTAAGATTTCAGAGGCCAACAAGACTCAGATGATCACCATCATCTATGAAATGGTGATGTACTATCTCGATGAGGCCATTGAGAATATCGGAATCGGCAAGAAGGAAGATGCGCAAAAGAGCTTGTTGCGTGCCCAGAACTGTATCGATGAGCTGATCCACTCCCTGAACATGGAGTATGAGCTGGCAAGGAATCTGTTCCAGATCTATATTTTCTCCAAAAAGGAGCTGGTGGTAGCATCTGCAACCTACAGCATCAACCGCATCTGGAGAGTTTTAAAGAACTTTAAGAACCTCCATGAGGCCTATGCAGAGCTTGAAAAAGAGGACACTTCAGATAAGCTTATGGGAAATACCCAGAAGGTTTATGCAGGTCTTACCTACGGAAAATACAGCTTAAACGAGGATGTTTCGGCGGCTTCCTACAACAGAGGACTTATGGCGTAAAAGACATCTTAAGAAAATCTTAAGATATTAATTTTTGCCGGGGAAATTTATTAATTTCCTTCATAGAGAAACGTATTTGCGATAAGAATAAGCGACAAACCCTAAGAACTAAGCGAAAGCAAAATTCTTAAGATTTGTCGCTTTTTCGATTTTGCCCGGGGTTTACAAAGTTTTTTCTCCATGTTAAATTCTTTTTCGCGAGCTCGATAAAACATCACGAAAGGGGTAGATTGTTATAGTCGTAGTTTTAATATTGTTTTTGGCAGGCGCAGTATTTACGGACCTGTTCAGGGACAAAATATACAATGCCTGGGTGGTTCCGGGGCTGTTTCTTGGAATAGGAGCAAATCTTATCCGGGGGCAGGAGTTCTTTTACGAATCCATCCTTGCAACAGGGGCAGCACTTCTGATACTGCTTCCCGTGTACTTCTTTAAAGGTATCGCAGCAGGCGACGTCAAACTCTTTATGTCTGCAGCATCTTTTCTAACTGTGCAGGATACTCTTTCCTGTATTCTGATCTCATTCCTGATCGCCGGAGTAATCTCGGTCGCGGTCATAATCCTAAAGAGAAATAAACAAAGATACATTCATTTCGCAGTGCCGATTCTTATGAGTGTTTTATTTGTGGCAGGAGGCATGTTATGAACTGTGTGACAATGGCTGTTTTTGACAGCGATGCTCTTTATTGTGAGAGGCTCTCGGAATATCTGCGAAGTCATCTTAAGCTCTCTTTTGAAATAATGTCATTCACAGAGGGCGATAAGCTTTTAGAGTACCTTGATGAAAATGAAATAGCGCTTCTTGTGGTTTCACAGAGCGATGCCTGTGATCTTAAGAGAGAAGCCCTTGGCAGAAATTGCAGAAACATAATGATCCTTGATGAAGAGGGGAAAATTGAAGAGTTGGAAGAATTATCCATAAGTTATGGCATCAGGATCTGTCATGTGAGCAAGTATCTGCCGGCAGCAGAGATCGTGGACAGGGTCTTGGAGCTCTGCATAAGCGGAGCCGAGGGATTTTCAGGACTGAAGGTAAAGGCGCTTGATAGCGCTTCAAAACTACTTGGCTTTTACACTCCCGTTTCGAGATGCGGACAGACTTCTTTTGCCATCAAGATGGGAGAGGCTCTTGCGAAAAAGGGCAGGACAATTCTTTTGAGTTTTGAGAGCTTCTCGGCCATCACAAGTCTCTTTGAACAGGAGGCTGAGGAGGATATTACGGATCTTCTGTATTTTGCGGATTGCGAGAGGGATAAGTTCTGCCTTTACCTTGAAAAGATAAAGAGAACCAGGAACGGCCTTGATTTTATCGCACCGGCCAAGACTGCCATGCAGGTCAAGGAGATCAGTTATGAAAAGATACGGGAGCTTGTAGAGCTCTTAGCAAGAGAGGCGGGATATCAGTACATTCTTTTTGACTTAAAAGATTATCCTGACGGTTTCTTTGAGATCCTTGATATGTGCGACATCCTCTATACCGTTATGAGAAACAACTCAGCTGACCATTACAGACTTGGAAGGTATGACAAAGCTCTTTTGGAAAATGACTATGAGAGGGTTCTTACAAAGACCATGAAATGTCTGCTTCCGGATGGACGGGATATCACTGCCTACAACAGATTTATTGAGGACATCCTGATAAGGAGCAGGGAGGTAACAGGCGTTGGAGCGTAAGCTGCAGGAGATAAGGGCTGTGGTCAAGGACAGGGTCATGAACTCTTTGGACTTCTCAAGAGAGATAACAGACCGGGAGATGTACGAGATCATAGACCGGGAGATATCTGTTCAGCTAAGGCACAGGGCGGTTACGCTTGAGGAGAGAAAGAGCCTTAGGCAGCAGGTGTTTCACTCGATTAGAAAACTCGATGTATTGCAGCACCTTGTAGATGATCCGACCATCACCGAGATAATGGTCAATGGCACCGACAACATCTTCATCGAGAAAAACGGTGTGATCATGGAGTCGGATTGCAGGTTTGAGTCAAGGCAGCGCCTTGAGGATGTGGTCCAGCAGATTGTATCTTCCTGCAACAGAGTGGTCAACGAGTCATCGCCGATAGTGGATGCAAGGCTCGATAACGGGTCACGTGTAAATATTGTGCTTAGCCCTGTCGCATTAAACGGCCCGATTGTTACCATAAGAAGATTTCCCGAAAAGCCCATCACCATGAGGCGGCTCATAGAGCTGGGTTCAATATCCGAATATCTAAAAAATTATATCGAGGTTCTTATAAAGGCCGGATATAACATCTTTATTTCCGGTGGTACGGGTTCCGGTAAAACCACCTTTCTGAATGCTCTTTCGGATTTTATTCCAAAGGATCAAAGACTAATAAGCATAGAGGACAACGCAGAGCTCCAGATTCTGGGGGTTCCAAACCTTGTAAGGATGGAAGCAAGAAACGCAAATGTGGAGGGCTGCAAGCCAATAACCATCAGGGACCTTATTAAGTCATCACTTCGTATGAGACCTGACTGGATCGTGGTTGGTGAGGTCAGAGGCGATGAGTGCGTCGATATGCTACAGGCCATGAACACGGGTCATATGGCCATGTCCACAGGACACGCCAACAGTGCAGAGGATATGCTATCGAGAATTGAGACCATGGTGCTTATGGGGATGGAGATTCCGCTCCCGGCGGTAAGAGGACAGATCGCATCGGGAATAGATATCGTGGTGCATCTTGGTAGGCTAAGGGACAGGACCAGGAAAGTGCTGGAGATATGCGAGCTGGAAAAGGAGCTTGATCCCAAAAGTGGAAGGATAAAGGTGAATACCCTCTTTAAGTTTGAAGAGGAGGGCGAGGATGAAAGAGGAAAGATCATAGGGAAATGGAGGAAAGTAAGTGAACTTAAAGCGACTGAAAAGCTTATGGCAGCAGGCCTTAGCTTACCCGAGGGGGATAAATGACATCCCGATACTTTTGCAGGGAGTGCTGATTGCACTGGCCTTTGGCAGGCTCTTCTACGATTCCTGGATTGCTGTGGCAGCTCTTTTACCTGTTGTGTTCCCGTGGTACGTGTATCAGAAAAAGCGCCAGATAGAGAGAAATACAAGGCTTATAGGGATACAGTTCAGGGATGCGATAAGCTCGGTGCTGACAAATCTTAAGGCTGGGTACTCTCCGGAGAATGCTTTCCTTGAGGCGATCCATGACATGGAACTTCTCTATGGGAAAAAGAGCCTTATCTGCGCAGCGCTTTCCAAGATCGGCAAGGGGATAAAGAACAACATTCCCTTGGAAAAGCTCATCTACAGGCTGGGAAAGGAGTCGGGCAACAGCGACATCAGAGATTTTGCGGAGGTCTTTGCCGTGGCCAAGAGGAGTGGTGGAAACATGACTCAGATAATTTCAAGGACCATAACGGTGATCTCCCAGAAGATGGATGTGGAAAAAGAGATCGACGTGCTTATCAGCGCAAAGAGGATGGAGGCAAGGATCATGAATATGGTGCCCTTCTTCATTATCTTTTACATAAGTCTTACAAGCCCCGGCTTTTTTGACCCGCTCTATCACAACCTGTTCGGGATCGTGCTCATGAGTATCTGCATGGGATTTTATGCCTTTGCTTATTTTATGTCGGAAAGGATAGTAAACATCAATGTCTAAGCTTGCATTTACATATTTGATATTTCCGCTTGTGATGCTGATCTTGTGGTTTATTTCAAAAGACCTCGAGCTTCCGCAAGGGATTGAGGACACCGGGATAAGCAGGGCTTATCTGAAGATCTCTCTTTTTATCTTCAGGAACATAAGGGGGAGAGTAAGGTCTTTTTCCTCGGAAAAAATACGTATGTATCTGGGGACACTTGAGCAGAAAAAGGATCTGGACAGTGCAGAGACCGAATACTTTATCAGGAAGATAAGCGTTGTGCTCCTTATGGCAAGCGCCGGATGCTTTTTGGCCTTCATGATGGCCATCGGCGCCGGGCAGAGCTCCAAGATAAACGAGGGAGGAGTTATTGAAAGAAACTCCTTTGGCGAGAAGGAATACGAAGTTGACCTGGTTGCCACGGATGAAAACGGCGAAGAGATCGGCGAGTACTCGCTTCCTGTGGAGACAAGGCAGTACACGGATGAAGAAGCAAATGCCCTGTTTGAGGAGGCATCGGAGACTCTTGAGAGGATCGTCCTTAAGGAGAATGAGAGTTTTGATGATGTGACGAAAGACCTGGACCTTGTAGAGAAGATCCCGGGATATCCCTTTGATATCCGCTGGAAGATAGACAACCTTGAGGTGATCCACTTCGACGGTGAGCTCATTGAGGAGATGATCCCACAGGAGGGCGCGCCGGTAAACTTAAGCGCCATCTACAGCTACAGAGACCTCAGGTGGCAGCAGTCCTTCTGCGTGCGGATAAGGCCAAGAGATTTAACGCCTGCGGAGAGAGCTTTTCTGGAGATAAAAGAGCTTTTGGACAAGGCCGATGAGGATTCCAAAGAGGAGCAGGAGATCATTCTGCCGGAGAGCTTTGATGAGGGGGAGATCCACTGGTCAGAGAAAGTAACCGACAACAGCATGCTCCTTCTGATGTTGACTCTAATCGGAAGTGCAGCCTCTTACGTTCTTAAGGACAAGGAGCTTAAAAAGGCCATGGAGGAGCGAGGGCAGCAGATGCTGGGGGATTACCCTCAGTTCGTCTCGCAGATTGTTCTGTATATGGGAGCCGGAATGACCATGAGGAATATCTTTGAAAAGCTGGGAAACGGGTACCTACGGAAAAAGAAAGAGACAGGAGAAAAGAAATATCTCTACGAGGAGGTTCTAAGGGCGGGAAGAGAGCTCTCAGCCGGAGCATCGGAAGGAAGTGTCTATGAGCACTTTGGCCTCAGGTGCTCGGGGCAGCAGTACACAAGGCTCTCAACGCTTATGTCCCAGAATCTGAGAAAAGGTAACAGCGAGCTACTGGCTCTTTTACAGGAGGAGTCCAAAAAGGCCTTCGACGAGAGGATGGACCGGGTTCGTAAAGCGGGAGAGGAAGCCGGAACAAGGCTTCTTTTGCCCATGATAATCATGCTGGTGATCGTAATGATAGTGATAATGATACCGGCTTACATGGCATTTTGATCAAACAAAATTTGAATAAAAGGGAGGAAAACAAAATGATCGAAGCAGTAAAGAATTTAGGAAAAAAGGTAGGGGGAGCAGTAAAGAGCTTCTGGAAGGACGAGAACGGAATGGGTACCGTCGAGGTAATACTTATCATAGTGGTGCTCATTGGCCTTGTTATCGTATTTAAAGAGCAGATTTCCGGAATTGTTGAGGATGTCTTTAAGGCAATCAGACAGGATACCCGTGTTATCACGAACTAAGGGTTATGTGACGGTATTTCTGTCGCTGTCCATAATGATAATCCTGTCACTTATTCTGGTCCTCTTTCAGGGGGCCAGGATAGGGGCGGTCAAAATGAAGACGGAATGTGTTGCGGACATCTCCATGAATTCAGTACTTGCCGAGTACAGCAGAGCGCTCTATGAGCAGTATGGGCTCCTGTTTGTGGATACTTCTTACGGGTGCGAGAACCCCTCCATCATAAACACACAGGAGCATCTAAGATACTATGCGCAAAAGAACTTTAGCAGGACTGTAGCCAGTCGCCTTACCGGCAATGATTCAATATTTTCTGCGTACTGCGATGGCGTAAGTATCACCGGAAGCTCTTTTGCCCTGGACAATAAAGGTGCGGTGCTGAACAGGCAGATAATTTCATATATGGGCGCCGAGCCTGTCGAGGGGCTCCTTAGCGATGTTCAGACCAACGCACAGATGATCCGGGATGGGGCCCTTGATACCACGGATGTGGCGGCTATGGCTGCGGAAAATCAGGCGGCGATTGATGCCATTGAGCTTCCGCCCATCATCAACGAGGACGGAGAAGAGGAGGAGATGAGTCTTGCCAACCCTGCGGATGTGGTGAATTCACAAAGGGGCATTGGTGCTTTAAACCTTGCCATCAAGGACAAGTCAAGGATATCGAAGACAGTTGTAGATCTTGATCAGTATGCATCCCACAGGCAGTTAAACAAAGGGACGGGGCTTTATGACCAAGAGGATATCTCTGCCGGCGAAAGGCTTTTACTTGAGCAGTACTACTACGAGAAGTGCTCAAGGTATGGCAAAGAGCTTGAAAAATCTCTTTTGAAATACCAGCTGGAGTACATGATCTATGGGCAAAAGAGCGACTGGGGAAATCTTGAGAGGATGGCTGAGAACCTGCTCTTCTGGAGAGAGGCATCAAACATGATCTACCTCTTTGGATGTGATGCCAAGGTTGCGGAGGCGGAGTTTATTGCGGAGGCTGTCACTGCACTGTTCTGTATTCCGGAGCTGGCAGACCTTGTGAAATACTCAATACTTTTTGCATGGACGTTTGCCGAGACAGTGTCGGACTTAAACATATTGTTCAGCGGTGGAAGAGTTCCTCTTTTTAAGAGCGATTCCACCTGGAGGTTAAGTCTTACAAATATGTTCGGCTTCAGGGATTTCCTAAACGGCGGGGATCTCGGAGAGGGCATGTACTATGAGGATTATGTACGGGCAAGGCTCTTTATGGTGAGTCTTCCGGAGAAGACCATGCGCCTTGCAGACATAATTGAGATGGATGTGAGAAAGACTGCCGGAAATGCAGCTTTTAAAATGGATCACTGCCTGGATACCTTCTGCGCGGAGATCCATGTTAGGACAAGGTTTGGGTACGACTGCAAGATAGAAAGGATATACGGATATGAGATGTAGGCACCACAGGATGCCCGGCTCCATGACGGTAGAGGCGTCACTGGCGCTTCCGCTGTTTATTTTCTTCTTCGCAAACATAATGACCATGTTCAATATTGTAAAGGTTCAGTCAGATATGGAGGCTGCGCTTCACCAGACGGGAAGTGAGATGTCCCTTATGGCGTTTGACCTTAGGTTTGGTGAGGAGAGTCTCGGGGCAGAAGGCGGGGGAGCAGTGGATACACTGGCCGGGGCAGCAGGCGTTTTTTATGCAAAAGAGAAGGTGAGGCAGTACCTCGGAGATGGCATAAATAAAAGCGTTGTCACGAACGGATTTGAGGGCATGAGCTTTATCCAGTCAAAAGTTCTTTTTGGAAATGACATCATCGACCTTGTGGTGGATTACAAAGTCCATCCTCTGATTCCGGTCATCGGATTTAATGAATTTGGCGTGGAATCCAGATACTTCGGACATGCGTGGACGGGGTATGACATCTCAGCCGGCCTTGATATGGAGGGCGTTGAAGAGGAGATGGTCTACGTCACGGAGCACGGAGAGGTTTACCACAGGAGCATTGACTGCGAGCATCTTAGGCTTAAGGTACAAAGCGTTCCCTTCGAGGATCTAAAGCACCTTCGCAACAATGACAGGAAGATATACTACGCCTGTGAATACTGCGGAGAGAACATCGGAGGGGGCAACGTTTTTATCACAGGATATGGCGAGAGGTACCACAGCAGTATTAACTGCCTGGCACTAAAGAGAAAGATTTATACGATATCGATTTCCGAAGTGGGCGGGAGAAGACCCTGCAGCACCTGCGGATGAGCGTTATGGATAAGGAGTTAAAAGTGTTTTTTGGACTGGGTGTTTTGCTGATAATGATAATTTCATCAATTGGGGATATAAGGAGCAGAGACGTATTTTTGTGGGAAATACTGGGATGCTTTGGTATGTCTTTTGCCAAAGTGGCAGTAAGTATATACGGGGGAAACTTCGATGCTTCGGATGTACTGATGTCGCTGGTGCCGGGAGTGTTTCTCCTGCTTTTGTCTTTTGTCAGTGGGCAGAGCGTCGGCTATGGGGATGGGCTGCTGATTTTGTGCGCTGGGCCTGCGCTTGGAGCGGGGGTTGCGGTTATGGGGATGGTCGCAGGAGTTTTCGCCTGCGGACTGATATCGGGGATTCTTCTGGTGCTTAAAAAGGTTGGGAAAAAGGCCAAAATGCCTTTTGTTCCTTTCCTGACCTTGGGGATGGGGGTGATGATGCTTGCGCAGATTTAAGGGGTATATGACGCTGGAGGCTTCCTTCATTGTGCCGATGATCATCTGCGTCTTTGCGCTGCTCATCTACTTTTCGTACTACCTCTATGGCAGATGTATTCTGTCGCAGGACGCATATATACTGGCTTTCAGGGCAAGCGTTGCAGATGAGGAGATATATGGAAGCCCTGAAAACTATGTATATGAGAAGTCATCGCAGGTTGCGGGCAAAAAGTATTTTGGCAGCACAAACCCTACATTTGAAGTGGCATCGTCAGGAAAAGAAATCCGGGTTCATGGGTATTCAACGGCCCTGCACTCAGCCATGGGAAGGTACTTTTTAAAGCCTCAAAGCGGCTGGGAATATGAAGCTGCCGGAAGGGCAAAGCGATTTGGCTATACAGAGCACATCAGAAAGTTCACGAGACTTCGGGATTTGGGAAAAGAGATTTTGGAAACAATAGGAGATGAATGATGGAGTACAAGTATTACAGAGAATTGAAGCATAACTACCTTGTGTTTGAGGATAAGAGTAAAGAGGGCGAGAGCAGGTATCAGTATAAGATCGCAGAAAGCGGCAGGATAAAGGGTCTTGTGCCTCTGACCGAGAGGAGCATAAACGGAGATAAGTTTCTTTATTACGAGATAAACTCCATGCAGAGCCTTGGGGACAGATTCGCATCAAGCGGCATGAATGCTGCACAGGTAAAGAGCCTTCTTACTGATATAAAGGATGTTCTCGAGGGCTTGTCTGAGTTTCTGCTGGGAGAGGAAGGAATTGTCTTTAACAGTAAGAGTATATATACGGACCTTACAAGCGGAGCGTGCAGATTTATTTACTGTCCTTTTTATGATGAGGGGAAGAGCTTTTCCGAGTTTGCCATGGAGCTTTTGGAGCTGGTGGATGAGAATGACAGAGAGGCTACCGAGCTGGTCTACAGGCTTTGCGAGCAGAGTGCTGCCTTTGGAGATTTTATTTATGAGGCGCTGGAAAAGACTCTGGCAGAAGAAGCTTGTGAGGCAGAGAAGAACACTTATGAGGAAAAGCATGGGGAGAGCTTTACAGAAAGCTTTGACATGACAGATGCAGAGGATGTCACAGACTCTTTTGACGAATACGAGGAAGATGAGGGGAAGGGAAGGCTTAGAAGCTCCGGAAAGAGACTTGGAGGGAAAATCCAGCTGCTCTTTTCCCTGCTGTTCTTCTGCGTAGTGGGAGCTATGGTTTATATAAGAATGAACTACATCCTTTCAAATGAAGAGAATATGCTGTCAATCTTTGTAATGCTGGTATCGGTTGTAACGGGAGTGGTGGCCCTTGTCGGCGGATTTAAGGAGCTTAGGGGAGGCATGGAAGCGCCCGGGAAAGGCAGGAAGACGAAGGAACTCGACGAGGATGAGATGTATCCGGAGGAAGATATCAGCTATGGGGGCGAAGAAGGTGATTTTGGATACGAAGAAGATTATGATTTCGTAAAACCTGTAAGGGCCGAAAGCTCTTTTACCAAAGAAACGGCCCTGTGCGGAGAGACAGTTGTCCTTGATGAGGTCAGGAGTGAAGGCATCGCACTCTTTAGCAGGAATCTTGACAAGACGGTCAGGATTGCCTTTGACAAACTGCCGCTGACTGTCGGAAAAATGGAAGGCTGCGTTGATAAGGTGCTTAGCGATGTGAGCATATCAAGGATGCATTGCAGGTTTGTAAGTGACGGAGGGCGAATTGCTGTGATTGATCTGGGATCCACCAACGGTACCTTCAAAAACGGTCTTAAGCTCCTTCCGCAGCAAAAGACCTACATCGATGAAGGGGACGAGATAAGGCTTGGCAGAGTTTGTTTTGATTGCAGATAAATAGGAGATTGTGTGATATAATACGATTATTAAGCGGAGGGGAGATCATGAAGGTAAATATCTATTACGGCGGACGCGGAATCATCGATGATCCAACGCTTTTCGTCATCTCACAGATCACAGCGGTTTTACAGGAACTTAATGTAAAGGTACAGCAGTACAATCTCTATGAACAGAGAAATGGCATCACAGCTCTGCCCAACACTCTCAAGGATGCGGACGGAATCATTCTGGCATCAACGGTTGAGTGGTACGGAATCGGCGGATACATGATGCAGTTTCTTGATGCCTGCTGGCTCTACGGTGACAAGGACAAGATCAGGCAGATCTACATGGCGCCCGTTGTCATGAGTACGACACACGGCGAGAGAGAAGGCATGATGAGTCTTGCAGCTGCCTGGGAGATGCTGGGCGGACTTCCTTGTGACGGAATGTGCGGATATATTGCGGATACCACCAAGCTTGAGAACAGCTCTGAATACGGCAAGATAATAGATAAGAAGGCGGAGAACATCTACAGGACCATCAACCAGAAGATGCCGGTGTTCCCTGCAAGTAATCAGGCGGTCATCAACAAGGTCGGCGTAGCCAAGAGCATAGACCTTACTCCGCAGGAATCTGAGCAGCTCTCGGAGTATGCTTCGGATGACAAGTACGTTCGCAAGCAGAAGGAAGACCTTCAGGAACTTGCAAGCATATTCAGGGACAAGATGGGACAGGAAGATGCCCTTGGAAGTTCCGAGGAATATGCTAAGACTCTTAACAAAAAATTCACTCCTGTTGCAGGAGTTGTGGCTAAGTACAAGATTTCTTTTTCCGATAACAATAAGCTTAAGCCCATCATCATAGATGTAGATAACAGTAAGTGCAACTGCCACGTGGGAGACGAGGAGGGTTGCGATGTTACACTTACTTCAGATCAGAGAACCTTTGAAGATATCCTTGGGGGGAGACTTAGCTTCCAGAGAGCATTTATGGCAGGAAGCATTAAGATGAAGGGAGACTTCAAGCTTCTTAGAAGCATGGATCAGTTCTTTGACCTTATGGCAGATTAAGTTGGGGAAATCCGGATGCAGGATACTTATGTCTCTGAGGGAGATTATTGGCAAAGACAGGAGCAGATCTACAAGAGCTCTTATATAACACTGGCACTGCTGGCCATTAACGTGGTCGTTTTCTTGCTGTGCAGTTTTGCCTTTGGATGGATGTATGAAAAAGGGGCCATGATCACTGAAGTTGTCCTTAGGGATGGTCAGTATTACAGGCTCTTTACAGCCATGTTCCTTCACGCTGATCCTCAGCACCTTATAAACAACATGCTGATGCTTGCCCTTGGCGGCGCTATAGTTGAGCACTACACAGGGCATGCGTTCTACTTTTTCCTTTATATGTTGTCGGGACTCTTTGGCAACATGATATCCATGGCTTATGAAATCCAGAACAGACTCAGCTGGGTCTCAGTTGGGGCAAGCGGCGCCATTATGGGGCTGGTTGGCTTTGTTGTGGTATGGATTCTGGTAAACAGAAAGACCTTTATAAGAAGCAGAAACCTCATGATAAGGCTTGCGCTTTTGGGGGTCTTTGTTATTGAAGCCTGCTTTTTCCAGAAGGGTGCAAACACCGCGGCTCACACCGGAGGCTTTTTAACGGGAGCTGTTTTAGGCGTTATAAATATCATTGTTTTAAAGAACAACAAGAATATGGAGGGACTTGCATAATGGAAAACTGTATCTTTTGTAAAATCGCAGCGGGAGAGATTCCGTCAAATACTATATACGAGGACGATTCCTTCAGGGTTATCCTTGATCTTGGCCCTGCAACCAAGGGACATGCCCTGGTTCTTCCCAAGAACCACTATGCGGATCTTTTTGAGATCCCTGAGGACGTTTTGGCTGATGCAGCAAAGGTTGCCAAGAAGGTGGCAGGAACCATGAAGGAGAAACTCTCATGCGACGGTCTTAACCTCGTACAGAACAACGGAGAGGCAGCAGGACAGACTGTTATGCATTTCCATCTTCATATCATTCCAAGATACAAAAACGACGGGCAGCACATTTTATGGAAGCCAACAAGCCCTTCACCTGAGGAGCTTACAGCAATCAAAGACACAATTGTGGGAGCCTGACCGGGAGAAGCTATGCGTGAAATAGAAGTTAAGCAAATTACAGAGGCGGTTAAGAAGCTGTGCATCGACGCCAATCACTTCCTCTCCGAGGATATGGAGGACGCTCTTTCAAAGGCTCAAAGCGCCGAGGAGTCAGAGCTTGGGAAAAAGATCTTTGCCCAACTCCGTGAAAACCTCGATATCGCCGGAAAAGACATGATACCAATCTGCCAGGATACCGGAATGGCAGTCCTGTTCGTAAAGGTTGGTCAGGATGTGCACTTTGTGGGTGGAGATCTGACAGAAGCCATAAACGAAGGAGTGCGCCGTGGATATACGGAAGGCTTCCTTAGAAAGAGCGTTGTATCGGACCCTCTTATAAGAAAGAACACAGGAGATAACACTCCTGCGATCATACATTACGAGATAGTTCCGGGAGATAAGGTAGAGATAACCTGTGCTCCCAAGGGCTTCGGAAGCGAGAACATGAGCAGAGTCTTCATGCTCAAGCCCGCCGATGGTGAAGAGGGTGTTAAGAACGCCATCGTTCAGGCTGTTATGGACGCCGGCCCCAACGCCTGTCCGCCTATGGTCGTAGGCGTAGGTATCGGAGGAACCTTCGAGAAGTGTGCCATCATGGCTAAGCAGGCTCTTACCAGAAAGGCCGGAGAGCATTCAGACATACCATACATCGCTGATATGGAAAAAGAGGTGCTTGATAGGATCAACGCAAGTGGAATAGGTCCAGCTGGACTTGGCGGAAGAATAACGGCGCTTGCAGTCAACATTAACACTTATGCAACACATATCGCAGGTCTTCCTGTGGCTGTAAATATTTGCTGCCATGTAAACAGACATGCATTCGTGACAATCTGACAGCTTTGCAGAAACTCTTCTAATAGAAGAATAAGAGAACTTACATAGAAGGAATTAGAGAATGGACAGAGAATTACAGGCCCCTATCGATCCTGCTTTGGCAAAAGAGCTAAAGGCCGGCGATATGGTATACATAACCGGAACCATATATACAGCCAGAGATGCTGCGCACAAGAGAATGGATGAAGCTCTCTCAAAGGGCGAGGAGCTTCCTTTTGATATAAGAGGAAATCTCATCTATTATATGGGGCCATCTCCTGCAAGAGAGGGAAGACCCATTGGCTCTGCCGGACCAACCACAGCAAGCCGTATGGACAAGTATGCCCCAAAGCTCCTTGATCTTGGGCTTGGTGGAATGATAGGTAAGGGCAAGAGAAGCAAAGAGGTTATAGATGCCATGGTTAGAAACGGAGCTGTTTACTTTGCAGCTATCGGTGGAGCAGGAGCTCTTCTTTCCAAGGCTATTACTGCTTCTGAAGTTATTGCCTATGATGATCTTGGTACCGAGGCAATACGTAAGCTTACAGTGGAGAGATTCCCTGCTATAGTAGTAATTGACTCAGAGGGAAACAATCTCTACGAGACAGCCTGTGCTGCTTACAGGAAGGAATCGGAATAAAACAATTGACAAAGGCTGTATGGCTTTGTATAATTACATTTGCGTCTTAGATTTGAACGGACGCATGAAACTCACATATTGGTAGTGGGATTCAGGCATGGAGAAATACTCAAGTGGCTGAAGAGGCGCCCCTGCTAAGGGTGTAGGTCGTTTACGCGGCGCGCGGGTTCAAATCCCGCTTTCTCCGTT
>JAGBMP010000081.1 GCA_017634825.1 Butyrivibrio sp. | reverse complement strand
TTTCCGGATTCCAAGGTCGTCATGATAACAGCCGCAGGCCAGAAGGACAAGATGATGGAAGCTGTTAAGCTTGGTGCAACAGAGTTTGTCTCAAAGCCTTTTGTTGAGGAAACCGTAATAGAAGCTTTGGCACATTGCGAGATGTGACATGGAACATGAGAATATAAGCCGGGGGCTATGCTCTCGGCTAATTTTATAATATGAAGGAAGGCAATATGAGCAGAAAGGTTTTGATAACCGGAGCATCCAGAGGAATCGGAAGGGAGATTGCAATCTCTTTTGCCCAAAATAAAGATAACCTGGTGCTGTGCTGTAAGAATAATATAGAAGATTTAAAGGCCCTGTCTGTGGAGCTGACGGACACTTATGGAATCATGTGCAAGGCTGTCACCTGCGATGTGTCTGATTATGATGCGGTAAAAGAGCTCTATGACGAGGCGGGGGACGTTGACGTTATTGTTAACAACGCAGGAGTGGCGCATATAGGTCTTTTAACAGATATGGACATAGAGGACTGGAAAAAGGTTACAGGTACAAATCTGGACAGTCTCTTTTACACCACAAAGCTCTTTGCGCCGGGAATGGTGCGCGCCGGAAGCGGAAGGATAATAAATATCTCGTCGGTCTGGGGTGAGGCAGGAGCGTCCTGTGAAGTCGCCTATTCCGCAAGTAAGGGCGGAGTCAATGCATTTACCAAGGCTCTGGCAAAAGAGCTTGCGCCCAGCGGAGTTTCGGTGAACGCAGTAGCCTGCGGAGTGATCGATACGGATATGAACAGAAATCATCTTACAGAGGAAGATCTTGATGCGTTATGCGATGAAATTCCTGAAGGAAGAATGGGAGAAGCAAAAGAAGTTGCACAGCTTGTTCTCATGGTGAGTCAGGCGCCAAGCTACATGACGGGGCAGGTTATTACAATTGACGGTGGATGGTTATAAAAAATACTTTACAAAATAAAATCATGTGATACAATTCAATTGTACACAATTGAAATACAACTATTAACCATATAACAAGTTTTCCCAAAAGGAGGTAACACACTATGTATGATCTTATAATTATCGGCTCAGGCCCTGCAGGACTTTCAGCAGCAGTATATGCAAAGAGAGCAGGACTTAACATGCTTATCATTGAGAAGAACCCTGTCAGCGGCGGACAGATAATCGACACCTACGAGGTTGACAATTATCTTGGAATCCCGGGAGTAAACGGCTTTGATCTTGCCATGAAGTTCAGAGAGCATGCAGATAAGCTCGGAGCTGAATTTGCAGATGCTTCTGTAACAGCTATTGAAACAGTAGATAAGGGATCAGATACAAAGGCTCCTGCATATAAGGTAGTAACAGATAACGGAGAGTTCGAGACACACACCATCATTCTTGCAACCGGAGCACACCACTCCAAGCTTGGAATTCCCGGCGAAGAGGAGTTCATCGGAAAGGGCGTTTCCTACTGCGCAACCTGTGACGGTGCATTTTATAAGGATAAGATCACTGCAGTTAACGGCGGTGGTGATGTTGCTGTTGAGGATGCTATCTTCCTCTCAAGATTCTGTAAGAAGGTTTACCTTATTCATAGAAGAAATGAGCTCAGGGCAACCAAGATTCTTCAGGATGAGCTTTTTGCACTTCCTAACGTTGAGGTTATCTGGGACAGCGTTGTAAAAGAGATCAAGGGTCAGGATACAGTAACAGGACTTAATATAGAGAATGTTAAGGACCATTCACAGTCAGATATTACAATTGATGGAATATTTGTCGCAATAGGAATACATCCATCCACAGACCTTTTCTTAAACGTTGTAGAGTGCGACGAACAGGGATATGTAATTGCAGGTGAAGACGGTGCAACTTCCGCACCCGGTATATTTGTTGCGGGTGATTCAAGGAAGAAGCGCTTAAGACAGATCGTTACTGCTGTAGCTGACGGTGCAAATGCCGTAACTTCCGTTCAGGATTTCATGGTGGGTAAGGAAAAGTGATAGTTTCCTTGACAAATCAGAAGATGTGGCGTATATTTTTAAAAGATGTAACAAATTCGTAACAATTTTGGAGGTTAGTTTTGAGAAAGCCATTTGTGCAGCTTACTGCTTTATCTATGGTAGCTGCAATGACATTTACAGACTTAAACATCACTGCATACGCTTCATCTAATAAAGTAACAAGTGTACTGCCACAGGCAGGTATTACATATGCTCTTGGAAGCAATCAGGTATCACTTTCAAATCTTCAGGAAACAGTAGAAACAGAGAAGGCAGAGGCAGAGGCTGCATCAAGTACCAGCAAATCAGCTGCCACAACAGAAGCAATCAATTCAAGTGATACTGTAACCAATGTAACACCTCTTGCATCAACATTATCAGACAGGATCCTTTCAGATATTCAGAGCGCTACCGGCGCAGTTGTTAAGAGTACAGGAACAGAAGAAGAGACAGCGGATGAGAATTCTGAGGATGAGCTCTTCAAGACTCTTGTCATCGCCAAGGTTAACGATTATGTCAATGTTCGTGATCTTCCTTCGGAAGAGGACGGCGAGATCATCGGTAAGCTCTATGACAAGTCAGTTGGTACCTTCATCGAGGAGGTGGGCGGCTGGTACAAGATCAAGTCAGGATCAGTTGAAGGTTATGTTAAAGCAGAGTACTGTGTAACCGGTGATGATGCTGTTGATCTTGCCAAGGAAGTCGGAACCAGAATCGCCACTGTTACAACCACAACACTTAAGGTTAGAGGCGGAGCAAGCCTTGATGCCGAGGTGCTTGGTCTTGTTCCTATCGAGGATCAGCTCGTAGTTGAGGAAGAGCTCGACGGATGGGTTAAGGTTAGTATCGAGGAAGGTGACGGTTATGTATCAATGGATTACGTAACACTTTCCACAGAGTTCGTTAAGGCTGAGTCCAAGGCAGAAGAGGAAGCTCGTCTTGCCAAGGAGAGAGCAGCAAGAGAAGCAGCTACCAAGGCAGCTAAAGCTAACACAAAGAGTTCAAGCGAGTCAAGCGGATCAAAGAGTTACAATTCCGCAGGATCATATACAACAGCTACAAGTTCCATCGGTTCTGCAGTTGCTCAGTTTGCACAGCAGTTCGTAGGTAACCCTTATGTATACGGTGGAACATCACTTACAAACGGTGCTGACTGCTCTGGATTTGTAATGAGCGTATACCAGAACTTCGGTGTAAGCCTTCCTCATTCTTCCGGTGCCGACAGAAGCGTTGGTGCAGCGGTTGATGGACTTGCAAATGCACAGCCCGGTGATATCGTATGTTACTCAGGTCACGTTGCTATCTACATCGGTAACGGCCAGATCGTACATGCTTCTACAGCTAAGACAGGTATTAAGATCTCTAACGCAGATTACAGAACAATACTAGCTGTAAGAAGAATATTCTAATTAAGAACTAAAAGGCAGAGGCCAATGGCTTCTGCCTTTTTTATTTTCATTCCTCTCTTTTGCATTTCTCTCTTTTGCACAGAAATATAAATGTCAACATGGAAAGATAACTTTTTCTTTATAAAATTTTTAAAAGTTATCCACAATCCCAGGATAAAAAAGCGCGTTTTTTCGACTTATACACGAAGTTATCCACATTGTCCACAGAAAACGTTATCTAAAAGCTAATTTTGCACAATAGAAAGCAGTAGATATTTTTTGTGCATTTTGTACAAATGAGACTTCTTTAATTTGCTTATGTATGTGTATCAATGTTATAATAGTTTTAACACAAATATGTCCCGATTGGGCGAAGTAAAGGGGATGATTGCATGAAATTTACTATCGTTGGAAAGAACATTGATGTAACACCCGGATTAAAGGCAGCAGTTGAGGAAAAGATTGGAAAACTTGAGAAGTATTTCACTCCCGATACTAATGCAAATGTCACACTTAATGTGGACAAAGAGAGACATAAGATCGAAGTAACAATCCCTGTTAAGGGCAAGATCATCCGTGCAGAGCAGGTCAGCAATGACATGTATGTATCCATCGATCTTGTAGAGGAGGTAATCGAAAGACAGCTCAAAAAGTATAAGAGCAAACTGGTTGACAAGCAGCAGGCTGAGGCCAGCAACTTCAAGAAAGAGTATATCGAGTCAGACTACATGGATGACGAGGATATCCGCATTGAGCGTATGAAGAAGTTCGATCCCAAGCCTATGTATGCTGAGGATGCCTGTGTACAGATGGAGCTTCTCGGACACAATTTCTTTGTATTTGTAAATGCCGAGACAGATCAGGTAAACGTAGTGTATAAGAGAAAAGGAAACACCTACGGACTTATAGAGCCTGAAGCTTGATATATTGCACATAGGATTCCGTTAATTAAATATCAATTCATAGATTTTTAATAAAATAGCTCCCAACCGGGAGCTATTTTTGTTGCATTTGACTAAGTGCTATGTTACAATAAATCTGTTCTGATAAAAATTTGTCAATCGATTTTAACGCAGGTTTTTGCAGAAGAAACTCAATAAAAACTGGGATCAGAGAGTCCCCAAAATGGAGGTAATACGTTATGGCACAGAAAGTAGTTATAGCTGGTGCAGTCAGAACTGCCATCGGCAAAATGGGTGGAGCCCTCAGCAATACTCCAGCAGCAGAACTTGGTTCAATCGTAATCAAGGAGGCACTTAATCGCGCAGGTGTTAAGCCTGAGCAGGTTGATGAAGTACTTATGGGATGCGTTATCCAGGCAGGACTTGGACAGAACGTTGCAAGACAGGCTTCTATCAAAGCAGGTCTTCCTATTGAAACTCCAGCAGTAACTCTTAACGTAGTATGTGGCTCTGGTCTTAATTGTGTAAATATGGCAGCTGACCTGATCAAGGCAGGCGAGGCTGATATCGTAGTAGCAGGTGGTATGGAGAACATGTCAATGGCTCCTTACGCACTTCCCAATGCACGTTTCGGATATCGTATGAACAACGGAACACTTGTTGATACCATGGTAAACGATGCTCTTACAGATGCTTTCAATCACTATCACATGATGATCACAGCAGAGAATATCTGCGACAGATGGAACCTTACAAGAGAAGAGCTCGATGAGTTCTCAGCTAATTCTCAGCAGAAGTGCGAGAAGGCTCAGGCTACAGGCGCATTCGATGATGAGATTGTTCCTGTTCCCGTTAAGGTTAAGAAGGAAATGGTTGAGTTCAAGGTAGACGAGGGACCTCGTGCCGGAACAACTGTTGAGACTCTTGCTAAGCTTAAATGCTGCTCAGGTAAGGAAGGCGGACTTGTAACAGCAGGTAACGCATCAGGTATCAACGATGGTGCAGCTGCAGTTGTTGTTATGAGCGAAGAGAAGGCTAAGGAACTCGGAATCAAGCCTATGGCTACATGGGTAGGCGGAGCTCTTGCAGGTGTTGAGCCTGAGATCATGGGTATCGGACCTGTTGCAGCTACAAGAAAGGTTCTTAAGAAGACAGAGCTTACACTTGATGACATCGATCTTATCGAGGCTAACGAGGCATTCGCAGCTCAGTCAGTTGCAGTTGCCAAGGACCTTGGATTTGATATGAGCAAGGTTAACGTAAACGGTGGAGCTATTGCTCTCGGACACCCTGTTGGAGCATCAGGCTGCCGTATCCTTGTTACTCTTCTTCATGCAATGGCTAAGAGACCTGAGGCTAAGAAGGGTCTTGCTACACTTTGCATCGGTGGCGGAATGGGATGCGCTACTATTGTTGAGAAGTACGAAGGCTAATAATAAATAATTGTGAGCATGGTCTGCGGGGCCCAAAAACCCTGCAGACTATTGTCACGTTTAAAAGGAGGCAAATAGAATGGGTTTTGTAAATTGCGAAGTAAAAGACAAAATTGCTGTAATTACAATCAACAGACCTGAGGCTCTCAACGCCCTGAACTCACAGGTTCTTGATGACCTCGAGGCAGCTTTTGACGGCCTTGATCTTGAGGTGGTAAGAGCTGTAGTTCTTACAGGTGCCGGCGAGAAGTCATTTGTTGCAGGTGCTGATATCGGAGAGATGAGTACTCTTACAAAGGCAGAGGGAGAAGCTTTTGGTAAGAAGGGTAACGACATCTTCCGCAAGATCGAGCAGTTCCCTGTTCCTGTAATTGCTGCTATCAACGGTTTTGCACTTGGCGGTGGATGTGAGATCTCAATGAGCTGCGATATCCGTATCTGCTCAGAGAATGCTATGTTTGGTCAGCCTGAGGTTGGTCTTGGAATTACACCCGGATTTGGCGGAACACAGAGACTTGCTCGTCTTATCGGTGCAGGAATGGCTAAGCAGCTTATCTACACAGCTAAGAACATCAAGGCTGACGAGGCTTACAGAATCGGTCTTGTAAACGCTGTATATCCTCAGGAAGAGCTCCTTGCAGAAGCTGAGAAGATGGCAAGCAAGATCGCTGCTAACGCTCCTATCGCTGTAAGAGCATGCAAGAAGGCAATCAATGACGGTCTTCAGGTTAACATCGACGATGCTCTTGTAATCGAGGAGAAGCTCTTTGGTTCATGCTTCGAGTCATACGATCAGAGAGAGGGAATGGCTAACTTCCTTCGTAAGAAAGACGACCCGGCTAAGGTTAAGGTTGTTGACTTCCAGAATAAATAACTTCAATCAAAATAGAAAAATCAAATTAGGAGGAATTAGAAATGAAAGTTGCAGTAATTGGCGCAGGTACAATGGGCTCAGGTATTGCTCAGACATTTGCTCAGGCTCAGAGCG
The DNA here is from genome assembly GCA_017634825.1 of Butyrivibrio sp. Lineage (GTDB taxonomy): Bacteria > Bacillota > Clostridia > Lachnospirales > Lachnospiraceae > Butyrivibrio. The sequence continues at coordinate 5,348 of JAGBMP010000081.1, read as the reverse complement.
TAGAGAAGGTTTATCTTTGCGACATCAAGACTGAGTTTGCTGAGGGCGGATTTGCTAAGATCAAGAAGGGTCTTGATAAGCAGGTTGCTAAGGGAAAGAAGACTCAGGAAGAGGCAGATGCTATCACAGCTAAGATCCAGACAGGTCTTAATGACATCTGTGCAGATGCTGATCTCGTAGTTGAGGCAGCTCTTGAGGTTATGGATATTAAGAAGAATCTTTTCAAGGAGCTTCAGGACAACATCGTTAAGAATCCTGATTGCATCTTTGCTTCAAACACATCTTCACTTTCAATCACAGAGATTGGATCAGGCCTTGCAAAGCCTATCATCGGAATGCACTTCTTCAATCCTGCTCCTGTTATGAAGCTGGTTGAGGTTATCCAGGGTGCTAACACTCCTGATGACATGGTTGATAAGATCAAGAAGATTTCAGAAGATCTTGGAAAGACTCCTGTACAGGTTAACGAAGCAGCAGGCTTTGTTGTAAACAGAATCCTTGTTCCTATGATCAACGAGGGTATCTTCGTTTATTCAGAAGGCGTTTCAGATATCGCAGGTATCGACACAGCTATGAAGCTTGGATGTAACCATCCTATGGGACCCCTTGAGCTGGGCGATTACATCGGTCTTGATATCGTTCTTGCTATCATGGATGTTCTCTACTCAGAGACAGGTGATTCCAAGTATCGTGCTTGCCCTCTTCTTCGTAAGATGGTTCGTGGTAAGAAGCTCGGTGTTAAGACAGGAATCGGCTTCTACAACTATGCAGATGGAAACAAGGTTCCTACTGATAAGTAATAACTCATAAATAATAAATTTGGAGGTTTAAATCATGGATTTTCAGCTTGATCAGCAACATGAAATGGCGAGAGCTCTTTTTAAAGAGTTTGCAGAAAAAGAAGTAAAGCCAAACGCAATAGAGGTTGATGAGACAGAAGTTTTCCCTATGGAGACCGTTAAGAAGATGCAGAAATACGGATTCATGGGTATCCCGATTCCTAAGCAGTACGGCGGACAGGGATGCGATCCTCTCACATATATCATGTGCGTAGAGGAGCTTGCAAAGGTTTGCGGAACTACAGCAGTTATCGTATCTGCTCACACATCACTTTGCTGCGATCCTATCATGACATACGGAACAGAGGAGCAGAAGCAGAAATACCTCGTTCCTCTTGCAAAGGGCGAGAAGCTCGGCGCATTCGGTCTTACAGAGCCTATGGCAGGAACAGACGCTCAGGGCGTTCAGACTAAGGCTGTTCTTACAGAAGACGGAAAAGAGTGGGTTCTTAACGGATCTAAGTGCTTCATCACAAACGGTGAGGTTGCTGATATCTACATCATCATCGCTTACACAGATATCGTTGAGGATAAGAAAGGCAGAAAGCAGAAGAAGTTCTCAGCATTCATCGTTGAGAAGGGAACACCCGGATTCACCTTTGGAACAAAGGAGAACAAGATGGGTATCCGTGGATCTTCTACTTACGAGCTTATTTTCCAGGATTGCCACATTCCTGCAGAGAACCTTCTTGGTGCTCGCGGAAAGGGCTTCCCTATCGCAATGCACACACTTGATGGCGGACGTATCGGTATCGCTGCTCAGGCTCTTGGTATTGCAGAGGGCGCACTCGACAGAACAGTTGAGTATGTAAAGGAGAGAAAGCAGTTTGGTCGTGCTATTGGCCAGTTCCAGAACACACAGTTCCAGCTTGCTAACATGGCTACACAGTGTGAAGCAGCAAGACTCCTTGTTTATCAGGCTGCTGATGCAAAGAAGAATAAAGATGTTTACTCAGTAGAAGCTGCTAAGGCTAAGCTTTTCGCAGCAGAGGTAGCAATGGATGTAACCACAAAGGCTGTACAGCTTCACGGTGGATACGGCTACATCAGAGAGTACGAAGTAGAGAGAATGATGCGTGATGCTAAGATCACAGAGATCTACGAGGGTACATCTGAGGTTCAGAGAATGGTTATTTCAGGAGCTCTTTTAAAGTAAGCCAGATGATAACGAAAAGGAGATAATAAAATGAAAGTTGTAGTTTGCATTAAGCAGGTCCCTGATACAAAGGGCGGCGTTAAGTTCAAACCCGATGGAACATTGGATAGAGGTGCAATGCTTGCAATCATGAATCCTGATGACAAAGCAGGACTTGAGGCAGCACTTAGATTAAAAGATCAGTATGGCGCAGAGGTTACAGTTCTTACAATGGGACTTCCAAAGGCTGACGCTGTACTTAGAGAAGCTCTTGCTATGGGCGCAGATAAGGCAGTTCTTGTAACTGACAGAGTACTCGGCGGCGCTGATACATGGGCAACATCTTCAACTATCGCAGGCGCACTCAGAAACCTTGAGTATGATCTCATCATCACAGGCCGTCAGGCTATCGATGGAGATACAGCTCAGGTTGGACCTCAGATTTCTGAGCATCTTGGAATTCCTGTAATTTCTTATGCTGAGGAGATCAAGGTTGATGAGGCTGCAAGGACTGTTGAGGTTAAGAGACAGTTCGAAGACAGATATCACATCGTTAAGGCTAAAATGCCTTGTCTTGTAACAGCTCTTTCAGAGCTCAACGAGCCAAGATACATGACACCGGGTGGAATATTCGATGCATTTGATCAGGAAGTTACCGTATGGGGCAGGGCTGATCTTAAGGATGTAGACGATTCTAACCTTGGACTTAAGGGTTCACCTACACAGATTGCAAAGGCTTCCGATAAGGTTAAGAAGGGTCAGGGCGAGAAGGTTGCTCCTGATTCAGCTGAGGAAGCAGTTGACTACATCGTAGGCAAGCTTAAGGAGAAACACGTAATCTTATAATTTTTGATTGAAAAGGAGAAGAGTCATGTCTTTAGAAGAATATAAAGGTGTATTTATCTTTGCTCAGCAGGTAGACGGCGAGCTTTCAGGCATCGCACTTGAGCTTCTGGGTAAAGCAAAGAGTCTTGCAGAAGATCTTGATGAGAAAAAAGTTACAGCAGTACTTCTTGGAAGCGATGTTAAGGGACTTACTGACAAGCTTGCAGAGTACGGTGCTGACAGAGTTATCGTAGTAGACGATCCTGAACTTAAGGATTACAGAACAGAGCCTTACACACACGCTCTTGCATCTGTTATCAAGGAGTTCAAGCCTGAGATCCTCCTTGTTGGTGCTACAGCCATCGGTCGTGACCTTGGCCCAAGAGTATCTTCAAGAGTACACACAGGACTTACAGCTGACTGTACACAGCTTGATATCGGAGACTTCCCTCTTGAGCCTGTAGAAGGCAGAGAGCAGAAGCACAAACAGCTCCTTATGACACGTCCTGCATTCGGTGGAAACACAATTGCTACCATCGCTTGCCCTGACTTCAGACCTCAGATGGCTACTGTACGTCCCGGCGTTATGCAGAAGATCGATCCTATCAAGGGTGCTAAGGCAGAGATCGTTGATTACAATCCCGGATTTGAGAAGAACGACTGCTACACAGAGATCGTTAAGATCGTTAAAGAGACATCAGCAGTTGCTGATATCCAGGCAGCTAAGATCCTTGTATCAGGCGGCCGTGGTGTTGGATCACCTGAGAACTTCAAGATTCTTGAAGAGCTCGCAGAGGTTGTTCACGGAACAGTTTCCTGCTCTCGTGCAGTTGTAGATTCAGGCTGGAAGCCCAAGGATCTTCAGGTTGGTCAGACTGGTAAGACAGTTCGTCCTCAGCTTTACTTCGCAATCGGTATCTCCGGAGCCATCCAGCACGTAGCAGGTATGGAAGAGTCAGATATCATCATTGCTATCAACAAAGATGAGAACGCACCTATCTTTGACGTTGCTGACTACGGTATCGTAGGCGACCTCAACAAGGTAGTTCCTGCTCTTACAAAGAGACTTAAGGAAGAGCTCGCAGCAAAAGGCTGATAGGCAGAACTTCATTTTTACATGTGATATAATTAAGAGGCATCGGATTTTCCGGTGCCTCTTATTAAATTTGGTAAAACGGAGATTACTATGAAAAGCATACTTGATTACGAAACTGTATCACTTATCGATGAGGATGACGCCCTGGAGATCATTGACCAGACGCTGCTTCCCGGCAAGATTGAAATCATAAGACTTCACACGGCAAAAGAAATCTGGGATGCAATCTACCTGTTGCAGGTAAGAGGCGCACCGGCTATCGGCGTAAGTGCCGGTATGGGACTTTATCTTTTGATGAAGCATTCTAAGGCTCTAAGTTATGATGAGTTCATGAAGGAGCTTGATGAAAAGAGCGATTACCTGAATTCATCAAGACCCACAGCAGTCAATCTGTCCTGGGCACTTAAGCGCATGAAAGCCCACGCCCAAAAAGTCTATGCCAAAATGAGCCCTAGGGACGGAGTCAGTGGCTCATTTTCAGATGCTGTTCGTCCTAAGCTGATAGACGAGATGCGTGATGAATGCCAGAGAATCAAGCAGGAGGATATTGATGTTTGCCGCAGGATCGGTGAATATGGCGTAACTCTTGTAAAAGATGGAGACGGTATTCTCACACACTGCAATGCCGGACAGCTCTGCGCCTGCAAGTACGGAACAGCTACTGCGCCTATGTATCTTGCACATGAAAAAGGCTACAACATCAAGGTGTACTGTGATGAGACAAGGCCTCTTCTACAGGGAGCGAGACTTACTGCCTTTGAGCTCCATTCCGCAGGGATTGATACAACTCTTTTGTGCGACAATATGTCTGCATCACTTATGAAGAGCGGTGCTGTAAACGTGATATTCACAGGCTGTGACAGGGTTGCTGCCAACGGCGATGCAGCCAATAAGATCGGAACCAGCATGGTTGCTCTTGCTGCAAAGCGATACGGTGTTCCTTTCTATATCTGCGCACCTACATCGACCATCGATATCAACACTCCCACCGGAGCTGATATCAACATCGAGCAGAGAAAGCCTGAAGAAGTCACCGAGATGTGGTACAAAGAGCGCATGGCGCCTGAAGGTATTAACGTTTACAATCCTGCATTTGATGTAACAGACAACGAGCTTATCGCAGGTATCGTAACCGAGTACGGTATACTTCATGCTCCATACGATGAGGCTATACGAAAGCTCTTTTCCGAAATCAAAAAATAATTACAGACGAAAATTTCATCCCCCCGGGGGGCTTGTACGCCTATAGACAGCCCAATATACTTATACTTGTGCCGATGAATTCATTGGCACACGGATATTACGAAGTACAGAGGGGGAAAGATCTATGCATATGGCAGACGCCTTAGTGGCACCTGCAGTTGCCGGAACAATGTATGTTTTATCAGCATCTGCAGCAACAGTATCAGTTAAAAAAGTAAGAGAAGAAAACGATCCAAAGAAGATTCCGGTG
>JAGBMP010000080.1 GCA_017634825.1 Butyrivibrio sp. | reverse complement strand
TAGTTCGGTTACTTCGGGAGCCGTGGGAGGTATTGCTTCTTACCTGATGCAGGTAGAGGTGGATGTTTCTGACGGACTGCCAAGTTTTAACATGGTTGGCTTTATGAGCGGAGAAGTCAGGGAGGCAGGAGAGCGCGTAAAAGTTGCGCTTAAGAACGCCGGCACCAAAATTCCGCCCGCCAAGATAACCATCAATCTTTCACCGGCAGATATAAGAAAGTCCGGTGTTGTCGTGGATCTTCCCATAGCCGTGGGCATTATGGCTGCCATGGGAGAGATTGATATTGAAGCGCTGGAGGGGACGGTTGTCCTCGGGGAGCTGGGCCTTGACGGGGAGGTCAAGCCTGTAAAGGGAGTCCTTCCCATAGTTGCGAGGGCCAAGGAGATGGGCTACAGGCTGGTAATTCTTCCTGAGTCCAACGCAAGGGAAGGCGCTGTTGTGGGAGATATAAAGATAATCGGTGTGAGCTCCCTTCAGGAGGTGGTGCAGTATCTTAACGCGCCTCTGCCGGAGAGGGATCATCTGATAAAGCCGACCCATGTGGATGTAAAAAAGCTTTTTGAGGATGCGGAGTATCTTGATGAGACTCTGGACTTTGCCGATATCAACGGTCAGGCAGCAGTTAAAAGAGCTACCGAAATAGCTGCGGCGGGATTTCATCACATCATGCTGATAGGGCCTCCCGGTGCGGGGAAGAGCATGGTGGCAAAGAGGATCCCCACTATACTCCCGCCCTTGTCCCTTGAAGAGAGCCTGGAGGTATCTACCATCTATTCCGTGGCAGGGATGCTCTCAGACAAGGAGGCTCTCATAACAAAAAGACCCTTTATGAGCACTCACCATCTGGTTACTGAGACTGCTCTTGTGGGAGGCGGAACAACGCCTCGCCCCGGCATAATATCCCTGGCTCACAGAGGAGTTCTTTTCCTGGATGAGATGCCTGAATTTCCGAGAGCCAAGCTTGATCTTCTGCGCCAGCCCCTTGAGGACAGAAAGATCCACATAGTAAGAAACAGAGGAACCTATACCTATCCTGCGGATTTTCAGCTGGTGGGAGCACTGAATCCATGTCCCTGCGGATATTATCCCGACAGGAATAAATGCAAGTGTACACCTGCAGATATCAAGAGATACCTTGGCCACATCTCCGGACCTATCCTTGACAGGGTAGATATATGCGTAGAAGCACCAAGGGTAGATATAGCAGACCTTGCGGTCAAGAATAAAAACGCCAACGAGAGCAGCAGGGCTATAAGACAAAGAGTGCTTAAGGCGAGGAAAATACAGGAAAAGAGATTTGAAGGCACCGGAATACAGTTTAATTCAGAGATGACACCCGGGGACATCGAAAAGTACTGCAAACTTGGGGCAAAGGAACAGGCTTATCTGGAAAATGCCTTTTGTACCATGGAGCTCAGTGCCAGGGCGTATCACAAGATACTGCGCGTTGCCAGGACGATTGCTGACATTGACGGATCGGAGGAGATCAGACAGATCCACCTTATGGAGGCGGTCGGCTACAGAATTACAGACGGAAAATATTGGCATCAGATGGAGGAATGAGAATGGAATTAAATGAAAAAGATTATGCTTACTGGCTTTTTAACGTAGAAGGCGTTGGGAATGCCAGCGCAGATAAGCTGCTTTGCAGTGGACTTAGCTGCAAGGATGTTTATCAGATGAGCTCAAATGAACTGGCAAAGCTCCTTTCAAGAAAGAAGGCGGAGAGCATTGAAAAATCAAGGTACAGCTGGGACTTTGAGGCGGAGAAGAAAAAGCTTGAGGCAAAAGGAGTCCGCTTTGTATCAAGAATAGATCCGGAGTTTCCGGAAAAACTAAAGAATATCCCGGGAGCACCCTTTGCAATATACGTAAAGGGTGCACTTCCGGACCCGGCAATCCCTTGCGTATCAATTGTCGGGGCAAGGATGTGCTCTGAGTATGGCAGGTATATGGCAAGGCAGTTTGGAAGAGGACTTGCACTGGCGGGAGTACAGGTGATAAGCGGAATGGCCAGAGGCATCGACGGAATAGCTCAGGGAGCTGCCATTGAAGCCGGAGGAAAGTCCTTTGGCATCATGGGATGCGGCGTTGATATCTGTTATCCGCCGGAAAACAAGGTGATCTATGATGCACTTCTTAGGAATGGAGGCGCAATCTCTGAATATCCGCCGGGAATGGAGCCACAGGCCAGGTTCTTTCCCATGAGAAACAGGATTATCAGCGCTCTTTCCGACGTACTTCTTGTGGTGGAGGCAAGGCAGAAATCCGGGACCTCCATCACCGTGGATACTGCCTTGGAACAGGGAAGAGAAGTTCTTGCTGTTCCGGGAAGAGTTACTGATAGACTAAGTGATGGCTGCAACTATCTCATAAGCCAGGGAGCGGGAGTGGCCATCAGCGTGGAAGATGTGCTGGACCGTCTTTGGAACATAAAAGGGGAAGCAAAGCCGGCACTGTCCACAGAGCCTGTTTTGAAAAATCAGGAAAAAGACACTGATGATGAGATGGAAGTTAATAAAGAGTTAACGCTGGAAGAGAAAATTCTGGAAATTGTTGACATCATTCCGGTATCGACTTCTTACATTGCAGAAGAACTCTTTAAAAAGGGCGAAAGCCTGTCTATGCCTGCTCTAATGACCACTTTGATGGACATGACATGTTGCGGAAAAATTGCGCAAAATGGTGCATATTATCGCAGAATAGCGTAGCGTAACCGAGTGCGCAAAACGTTACCGACAACGTTTCCGGAAACGTTCCCACTAAAATAGTCAATGTGCAATTTGTATAATTTTTTAGCAAAAATATGTGACATAATTCTTAATTGACAAAATATTGCACAAAGCATAGACTCATTAATAGAGCAACCGATTGCGCGAAGTTGCGCAGTCATTTTTAAACAAACGGAGGGATTAAAATGAAAAAGAAATTGGTATCTGTTTTAATGACAGCTGCTATGGGTGCAACACTCCTTGCTGGATGTGGAAGCGCACAGGAAGCAGCACAGACAGCTACAGAGACAGCTGAGACTGTAGCAGAGACAGCTACAGAGGTAGCAGAGACAGCACAGGACGCAACTCAGGAAGCAGCTGAGGCTGCAGAAGAGATCACAGACTACGGCACAGGCGACATCAAGGTTTGGGTTGCTGATAACGTAGTTGATTTCACAAACGAGCAGATCAAGGCATTCCAGGATGCACACCCTGAGTTCTCAGGATACACATTCACAGTTGAGGCTGTTGGTGAAGGTGATGCAGCCGGCAACATGATCACAGACGTTGAGGCCGGTGCAGACATCTATGCATTCGCTCAGGACCAGATCGCAAGACTTGTTACAGCAGGTGCTCTTGAGGTCGTTGAGGATTCAAACGCTGAGGCAGTTAAGGCAGAGAACGATGCCGGTGCAGTTGGCGCAGCTACAGTAGGTGGCACACTTTACGCTTATCCTCTTACATCAGATAACGGATATTTCCTTTACTACGATAAGAGCGTAGTAACAGATCCTTCTACTCTTGAAGGCATCATCGCTGATTGCGAAGCAGCAGGCAAGAACTTCTACTTCGAGATCAACTCAGGTTGGTATCAGACAGCATTCTTCTTCGGAGCAGGTGCTGAGCTTACATACGATACAGACGATTCAGGTAACTTCACAAAATGCAATTCTACATACGCATCTGATGCAGGTGTAGTTGCTCTTAAGAAGATCGCAGAGGTTGCTTCTTCTAAGGCATTCCAGAACGGTTCAGCTATTTCAAACGCAACAAACGTTGGTGCTATCGTTGATGGTACATGGGATGCACAGGCAGCTAAGGACCTCTTCGGTGACAACTATGCATGTGCTAAGCTTCCTACATTCGAAGGCGCTGATGGCAAGACATACCAGATGAGCGGCTTTGGTGGATTCAAGCTCCTTGGTGTTAAGCCTCAGGAAGATGATCTTAAGCTTGCAGTATGTGATGCTCTTGCAGCATTCCTTTCAAGCGAAGAAGTTCAGCTTGCAAGATACAACGCAGTAGGTTGGGGTCCTTCAAACCTCAATGCTCAGAAGTCAGATGCAGTTCAGGCTGACGAGGCTCTTTCAGCTCTTGCAGATCAGCTTCAGTACACAATCCCTCAGGGACAGTATCCCGGAGATTACTGGTCACTTGCAACATCACTTGGTGATTCAATCATCTCAGGCGAGATCAAGGCTGATGCATCAGATGAAGACTTCATGAAGGCTCTTACAGACTTCCAGACAACTTGCGAAAGCTACGCAAAGTAATCGCGTTTTCTGAATGACCGTCGGATTTCGAGAACAAGGTGAAGAAATCCGCGTATCGCGATAATAATTTCAACTTTTAATCAGGCCCGGATTCAATAGGTTTCCGGGCCTGTATTAAACTAAAAACCTATGCGCATTGTTAAAAGGAGGCTTGTGGTATGGCGAAGGGCGCGAACAATAAGAAAAAGAATGCTGCGTCTTTGTTCTTTGAAACTGTTTCAAACGGTTTTAAGGAAATAGGTGTGACATTCGCAGAGGGTGACATTAAGACAAAGCTCTCGTATTTAATATTTGGACTTGGTCCGATACTTAGGGGGCAGATACTCATAGGAGTAGCACTGCTTCTTTGCGAAGTGCTGTTCTTCTATTTTATGGCCGGCTTTGGATGGCAGTATTTATCCAAGTTTTCAACACTTGGAACTGTAGCTACCAAGAAGGTCGGACGAAAGACTGTTTATGGAGATAACAGCTTTTTGATTCTGCTCTTTGGTGTTTTATGCATCTTTGCCATTATTGCATTTATTGCAATCTGGTACATCAATGTGAAAGAGAATCGCAAGGAAGAGCTTCTTTTAAAAGCAGGTAAAAAGCTTCCTTCCAACAAAGATGTTTTCATGTCTCTCTTTGACAAGAACTTCCATAAGACACTTTTAGCACTTCCAGTAACCGGTATTTTCGTGTTTACGGTTCTGCCGATTGTGTTCATGATCCTGGTGGCTTTCACCAACTATGACAAGAACCATCAGTCCCCGTCCAACCTCTTTACCTGGGTAGGACTTGAAAACTTTAAAAACCTTGTTTCCTTCTCGGGAGCAGGCATTGGACCAACATTTTTACAGGTCCTTCTCTGGACCCTTGTTTGGGCATTGTTTGCCACATTTACCAACTATTTCCTTGGTCTGGCAGTTGCCATG
>JAGBMP010000079.1 GCA_017634825.1 Butyrivibrio sp. | reverse complement strand
TAATAAATAATGGGATTTAGAGAACTTAAATTCCCCGCGGATTCCGTATTCCTTGTAACAGGCGGAGCGGGCTTTATCGGATCAAATATATGTGAGGCCCTTCTTGATATGGGCTACACAGTAAGATGTATGGATAACCTCTCAACAGGTCACATCGAGAACATCCAGCCTTTCATGGAGAACCCCAAGTTTACTTTTATCGAGAAGGACATCAGAGACCTTGATGCCTGCATGGAAGCTACAAAGGGCGTAGACTATGTGCTCAACGAGGCTGCCTGGGGAAGCGTTCCAAGAAGCATTGAGATGCCTCTTTTATACGAGGAGATCAACATCAGAGGAACCCTTAACATGATGGAAGCTTCAAGACAGAACGGCGTCAAGAAGTTCGTATATGCTTCAAGCTCCTCTGTTTACGGCGATTCAACAACCCTTCCCAAGAAAGAGGGACAGGAGGGCAACGTACTTTCACCTTACGCTCTTACCAAGAAGACAGACGAGGAGTACGGCAAGCTCTACAAGAAGCTCTACGGCCTTGATACCTATGGCCTTAGATATTTCAACGTATTCGGAAGAAGACAGGATCCCAACGGAGCTTATGCGGCAGTTATCCCTAAGTTCCTCCGCCAGCTCATGAACGGCGAGACTCCAACCATCAACGGCGATGGCAAGCAGTCAAGAGACTTTACATATGTCGATAACGTAATCGAAGGAAACCTCCGTGCGTGCCTTGCTTCATCCGATGTAGCCGGAGAAGCTTACAACATCGGTGCAGGCGGAAGAGAGTTCCTTATCGACGTTTATCACCACTTAACAGATGCACTGGGAATGGACGTTGAGCCTATCTTCGGACCACCCAGAGCAGGAGATATCAGGGATTCAAACGCAGATATCACCAAGGCAAGAACCAATCTCGGATACGATCCATCTTACGATTTCAAGGCAGGTATCGAGCTTGCTATAGATTGGTACAAGAAAAACCTATGAAAATTGCAATTCGCATGGACGACATAACTCCGGATATGGACTGGGGCAAGTTCAAGAGGTTTAAAGACCTTTTGGATGCGCATCACATAACACCCCTTATCGGAGTTGTGCCCAGGAACAAAGATGAAAAGCTCTCCCTTAACCCGGCCAGAGACGACTTCTGGGATTGCATCAAAAATCTCAGGGACAGAGGCTGGGTTGTAGCCATGCACGGATATAAGCACCGCTACGCCACCAAGGATCCGGGGCTTTTCCCTATAGGTGGCAAGTCTGAGTTTGCAGGCCTTCCCTTCGATAAGCAGGATGAGATGATAAGAAAGGCCAGGAGGATTTTCAGGGAGAACGGGATTGAGACCGATATCTTCATGGCGCCGTCCCACTCTTTTGACAGAAACACTCTTACAGCCCTTAAAAAGAACGGCTTTAATCGCATCACAGACGGCTTTGGAACGGAGCCTTACAGGGCTTACGACTTTGTCTTTTACCCGATTGCAATAAAGAGAAGCGATTCTCTTGCAGATACGAAGGACGGCATAGTGACCTTCGTCTACCATGCAAACACCATGGATGACAAGGACTTTGATAAGTTAAAAGAACTGCTGGAATCAGGTAAGGCAGTTTCCTACTCTGAGTTCTTTAACAGAGAGGTACAGGATAAAAATACTTTTGGCCAGGCAAAGCAGTATGCACTTGCAAAGGCTAAGTACCTGGCTGTTCAGCTCCGTAAGCTGAAGGGCTGATTAGAAATTAGAGAGAAATAAGGCGGGGGACCAAATTTCTATGGAAAATGGTTATGGTCAGATACGCATACTCCATGTGCTTGGGGGCCTTGGAGTTGGCGGCGCGGAATGCCGAATAATTGATTTGTACAGAAACATGGACAGAGATAAGATCCAGTTTGATTTTCTTGTCCATTATTCGCCTGAAAAAACAGGAAAAAAGAGTCCGACTTCAGATGAACTGATGGCAGTTCGCGAGCCGGACTATTTTGATAATAGCGTATATAAGCTCGGGGGCAGGATCTTCTGTCTTCCGAAGTTCACAGGGACCAATATGGCCCAGTACAAGGCTGCCATAAAGAGGTTCTTTGAGAGCCACAAGCACGAGTGGAAGGTGGTTCAGGGACACATGACAAGTACTGCTGCCATTTACCTTCCCATTGCCAAGAAATCCGGAATCCCCATCTGCATAGCGCATGCAAGAAGCGCAGGCGTTGATGCGGGGATCAAGGGAATGGCCACAAGGGTGCTTAGAAAGCCACTTCAGAAGGAAGGCATTACAGACTATAACTTTGCCTGTTCCAAGGAAGCCGGAATTTCAGTCTTTGGCGAGGATCTTGTTAAGGCAGGTGCTGTGAGGATAATCCCCAACGCCATAGACCTTAAACACTTTGCATATAATCCCGAGGTAAGGGATAAGATAAGAGCGGAGCTTGGAGTATCCAATGCTCTGGTCATCGGTCATGTCGGAAGTTTCCGCTATGCCAAGAACCATGAGTTCCTCTTAAATGTTTTTGCGCAGCTCTGCAGAATACTTGATAACGACGATCTTAACCAGTACAGCATACTTCACGGAATGCGCATAAGGCTCCTTATGCTTGGTAAAGGCCCGCTTATGGAGGATATGCTAAAGCTCGCTGACAAGCTCCACATTTCGGACCGCTGCATCTTTGCGGGCAATAAGTCCAACGCCAGCGACTACTATCAGGCAATGGACTACTTCTGCTTCCCTTCAAGATACGAGGGACTTCCGGGAAGCGTTATTGAGGCTCAGGCAGCAGGACTTCAGTGCCTGGTATCTGACTCAGTAACACCTGAAGTTAACGTGACAGAGCTTGTTTCCATGAGAAGTATTACCTCAGAGCCAAGAGACTGGGCCAGAAAGATTCTGGACGACCTTCTTCTTCGTGAGGATTACCACACAGATCCTCTTGAGGAGGAGATCAAGCTCAACCAGACCTTTACTGCAATTGCAGGGGAGAGAAGAGAGAGCGTTTTTGAGACGGATGAAATGCCCGATATCGATATACTTGATGCAGGAACCGGATTTGAGAAGGTAAATGTTCCGGACAAGAGCCCAAAGAGTACTCACCACCGCACAAGTCTTTATTCTGTGGGTGATAGGAAAAACAGTTCAGAGTATATCCTGGGAAGGCTTAAGGATGCCGGGTTTGACGTTAAGACCCAGGCAAAGATGATGGGATATTTCTACGAGAGAGGTCATTTTTAATGGATCAGAAAAAGAAAAACCTGATGCTGATGGTGCCCATGCTCCATCAGGGCGGATTTGAGAGAGTCTGCATTAAGACCGCAAGACTCATGCAGGAATACTACAACGTATGCATTCTCATTTTCAGTTCCAAGGATATAAATTATGACGTAACGGGGCTCGAAGTCATAGACATCGATGTTCCTTCGCAGAAAGGCCTTGTAAACAAGGTCATAAATGTCTTTAAGAGAGTGCATAAAGCCCGCAAGGTCAAGAAGGAGAAGCACATCGATATCTCCTACAGCTTTGGATCTTCGGCCAACTATGTAAACACCCTGTCGAGGGCAGGAGAGAAGGTCCTTACCGGACTTCGCTGCCAGACTGACATGGAAAGTAAAGGACAGGTAAAGCTCTTTTGCAAAAAGTCAGATCAGGTGCTGTCCTGTTCAAAAGAGATCGTAAGACAGCTCCAGAATGACTTTAAGTACGACAGAAGCACTTACATCTACAATCCTCTGGATATTCTGGACATACAGAATAAAGCAGGGGAGACTCCTGAGGATTATCCGTTCCTTGGAGATGACATAAAGGTCTTTTCCTGCTCGGCACGAAATGACTATATCAAGGGAATCTGGCATCTTGTAAAGGCCTTTTCCCTGGTGCAGTTCAAGCACCCTGAAGCCCGTCTTGTGGTCATGGGAGCAGGTAACTGGGATAAGTATAAAGAGATGGCTAAGGCCCTGGGGATTAAGGACAAGGTGTGCTTTGCGGGACTTAAGAAGAACCCGTTCCCCTATGTTGCAGCTTCCGACGTCTATGTCTGCAGCTCCAACCATGAGGGCTTCCCTAATGCAGTCCTTGAGGCTATGGCCCTTAAAAAGCCTGTGATCTCTGCTGACTGTAAGACAGGACCAAGAGAGATACTCCTTTCTGATGCTGAGTACAACAAGCTCATCGAGGAGATTCCCGATGGCAGCAGCATTAAAGAGCCTATCCGCGGCGAGTTTGGAATCCTTGTTCCGGATATGGATCAGGAGGAGAACTTCGATCCCGAGTACATCACTGAAGGCGAGAGACTCCTTGCACAGGAGATGGAGAGGATCCTTGATGATGAGGAGCTTCTTAAGAAGTACTCAGCTAAAGCCTATGAGAGAGCTTTGGTTTATACTCCCGATAAGTATAAAGACAGTATTCATGAGATATTTAAGAGATATGAGTGAGATTGATATATGAAGAGCATTGCGTTTCATTTAAATTGCCTGTGCCAGGGCGGCGCTGAGAGGGTTGTAACAAACCTCGCCAATCAGTTTGCAAGCGAAGGCTATACCGTTTATGTGGCAACTGAGTGGTATGATGAAAATGAGTTTGAGCTTGACCCGAGAGTTACCAGAGTCCACGTGGGGCTCAGGGAAGAGGATGAGAACAAGAGCAGGGTTACAAAGTTCCTTCTCAGGGTCAAGTATCTCAAAGAGTTTGTTAAACAGTACAATCCCGATGTGCTTGTAGCCTTTGCCCACAGGGCCAATTACAGGGCTCTTATGGCTGCAGGAAACAGTAAGATCCCGGTTGTTATTTCAATAAGGATCAATCCTATAGGATATTATGATGCGTTCTCGGATGCTGTTCAGATAAAGTGGCTGTTCCCCAAGGCTGCCGGATGTGTTTATCAGACCCAGGAGCAGAAGGACTTCTTTAAGCCCTATCTTCAGGACAACTCCAGGATAATCATGAACCCGATAAATCCCAAGTACTTTGGTAATGGAAGACCGGCCAACATTGAGAAGGCCGTGGTGCACCATGCAAGGCTTGTGGATTTCAAGAACCAGCCCATGCTGGTCAGAGCTTTTCTTAAGGTCCATGACAAGCACCCTGATTATGTGCTCAGGATATATGGACCGGATTCACAGGATGGAACAAAAGAGATTCTGGAAAAGCTAATTGCGGATAATCATGCCGAAGAATATGTATTCCTCATGGGCCCCAGTAACAACCTTGAAGTCGAAATTCCCAAGGGTGAAGTTTATGCCTACTCTTCAGATTATGAGGGAATGCCCAATTCTCTTCTTGAAGCCATGGCAATGGGAATGCCTGTTGTCTCTACAGACTGTCCCTGTGGTGGTCCCAGAACCGTAATAAGGGATGGAGAGAATGGTTTTCTTATTCCTGTAGGTGATGAGGATGCTCTGGCTGACAGGATCTGCAGACTGATTGAGGATAAGGAGCTTGCCAGAAGCTTTGGTGAGAAGGCAAAAGAAATAGAAAAAGTAGCCAGTGTAGAAGCAATATATGAGCAATGGAAGGAATATCTTGAGGGCATATGTGCGGAATCAGCGGATTTGTATCGAAAAGGCAGATAAATAAAGAAGAACTGCGGGTCATGAATGATACCATGTATCATCGTGGGCCTGATGATAGCGGCGTTGAGCTGTATGAAGGCAAAGGCGGTTATACCATAGGATTTGCCCAGAGAAGACTTGCTATCCTTGACCTTTCGCCTCTCGGACATCAGCCCATGCATTCCCAAGACGGCAGAATTTCACTGGTGTTTAACGGAGAGATCTATAACTTCCTTGAGCTTAAGGAGGAGCTTTCCGATTATACATTTAAGTCAACCTGTGATACTGAGGTTATCATCGCTGCCTACCTTAAATGGGGCATCGATATGGTGGACCACATTCACGGTATGTTTGGCATAGCGCTCTATGACAGGGACACAGAGGATGTTTACCTCATTAGAGACAGGATTGGTAAAAAGCCTGTCTTCTACTGGATTGACGGTGAGAACATCGTTTTTGCATCGGAGCTTAAGCCCATTATGAAGTGCCCCGGATTTAAGGGCATAATTAATCAGTCTGTAATTCCAAGATATCTTTATCAGCAGTACATCGCAGCGCCTGATACCATATTTGAGAACGTATATAAGCTTGAAGCCGGAAGCGTTCTTAAGTTCAATAACGGCGAGATAAAGAAGTGGAAATACTGGAATATCAAGGACGTCTATCATGAGATGGCCCTTGACCCCGTCAATAACTATGAGGAAGCCAAGCAGGGCCTTAAGGAAAGGCTTAAAAAGGCGGTTGTCTCAAGAATGATCGCCGATGTGCCTCTTGGTACATTCTTATCGGGTGGCTACGATTCTTCGCTTGTTACAGCCATGGCGCAGGAGTTTTCCAATGAACCTGTTAAGACCTTCTGCATCGGATTCGATGTGCCTAGCTATAACGAGGCTGAGTATGCAAAAGAGATTGCGAAGTACCTCGGCACTGATCACACAGAACTCTACATTTCCGAAAAAGAGATGTTTGATCTGGTATCAAGTATTCCTCACTATTATGACGAGCCCTTTGCGGACAACTCGGAAATCCCATCCATGCTGGTAAGCAAGCTGGCTAAAAAAGATGTCACGGTTGCCTTGTCAGGTGATGGCGGCGACGAGTTCTTTTGCGGATATAACGTATATGACAACGTCGGACAGGCCCAGAAACTGGACTTTGCCGGCGCCATTGTTCATGCTGTGGGACAGATCCCTCTAGGAAGTGGTAAGCTTCTTGATAAGATGCCTTTCAGGGTAAGGGTTGTTGCAAATAACAGAAATCCCGAGACCAAGACACAGCTGGTTTCAGAAGGATATATAAAAGCATCAAGTGCCTTCATAAATTCTGAGGTTGATGTGCTTCCGATACTCTACCCTGTAGAGAGAAGCTATGATGTTGGCAACTTCCAGACAAGGCGCATGCTTCTTGATATGGATACATATCTTCCTGAAGATATTCTCGTTAAGATGGACAGGGCTTCCATGAAGTACTCGTTGGAGAACAGATGCCCTATCATGGACACCGATGTCATGGAGTATTCTTTCAGGATTCCGCATAAGTTTAAGTATTATAATGGTGACAAGAAACATATTCTTAAGGATATAGCTTATGACTATATTCCAAAAGAGCTTTTGGAAAGGCCCAAGACCGGCTTTGGCGTTCCTATGGACGCTTGGCTCCGCGGTCCTCTTCGTGATGCACTTCTTGACTACAGCAGCAACGATTTCCTTAAAAAGCAGGGAATTTTTGATGCGCAGTTTGTCTCTACGTTCATAAACGATTACGTGGCAAAGGGCGACGGAGGCCCGGCTACAGGAGCCAACTTTAGCAAGATTGCCTGGTCATTTTTCATTTTCCAGCAGTGGTACAGCTATTACATGATTTAAAGGGTGGAGTATAGATGCAATTTAATTCGTTTATTTTCATATTGTGTTTTCTGCCTCTTACCCTGATAGGATATTACGGATTCCATTATCTGGGAAAAGACAAGCTTGCCAAGCTCTATCTGCTTGCTATGTCTTTATGGTTTTATGGCTATTTTAATGCAAGTTATCTTCTGATCATTTGCACAAGTATTGTGGTCAACTTTTTTCTCTCCCGCCGAATGTATGTTAAGGACGGGGGATCACAGGCCTACAGAAAACCGCTGCTGATATTGGGAATTATTTTCAATATTGCTCTGATATTTTACTTCAAGTATTTTGATTTCTTCCTGGATAATTTAAATCATGCATTCAATGCGGATTTTGTCCTTAGGAATATAACTCTCCCTCTGGGAATCAGTTTTTTCACCTTCCAGCAGATATCCTATATGGTTGATTCATACAAAGGCGAGACCGGGGATTACACTTTTCTTGATTATGCGCTCTTTGTATGCTTCTTCCCTCAGCTTGTTGCCGGCCCCATTGTTCTGCACTCCGAGCTGATATCTCAGTTCAGGGATAAGAGCAAGTGGAAGGTAGATTACGACAATCTTACAAGAGGCATAATGCTCTTTACAAAGGGACTTGCCAAGAAGGTCCTGATCGCAGATGTGTTCGGAAAGGCTGTGGACTGGGGATTTGCGCAGGCAGCAGTAGCTACCAGCGGAGAGAATGCGCTGGCATATTACGAAGTTATTGTTGTAATGCTTTCATATACCTTCCAGATATATTTCGATTTTTCAGGATATAGCGACATGGCTACCGGCCTTGGAGCTATGTTCAACTTTGTTATCCCGATCAATTTCAACTCGCCCTACAAAGCGCTGTCAGTAGCGGATTTCTGGAAGAGATGGCATATGACCCTCACCAGATTTTTGACCAGATACGTTTATATTCCGCTGGGCGGAAACAGAAAGGGCGCAGTAAGGACCTATATCAACGTTATGATCGTATTCCTCATCAGCGGAATATGGCATGGCGCCAATTGGACTTTTATTCTGTGGGGTATTATTCACGGACTTGGACAGTGTTTCAACAGAATGACTTCCGGAATCTATAACGGCATTACAGCCAAGGTGAAGGAGAGCAGGCTCGGAAAACCTGTGATGATGCTCATAAAGGCTGTGCAGTGGGCTGTGACATTTGCCTTTATCAATATCGCCTGGCTCCTTTTCAGGGCAGATTCCGTGACTCAGTGGTTAGAGATATTAAACAGGCTCTTTGTTGTCAAATACTATCATATAAGGCCTGAGCTTTTGGAGTTTTTCAGAATTCCAAAGATGAGCTATGTCTTTAACGCACTGCATATAAATGTTCCCGATAACTTTGTTCTGTTTGTCGGCCTATATGCCTTTATGGGACTGGCATTTGCTTTATGCCTGCTGTTTAAGAACAACTACTACAGACCGGTTAAAAGAAATGTTCTGAGCCTGGTATTTACGAGCTGCCTATTGTTCGTATGTATCATTTCTCTCAGCACTGTTTCAACATTTTTATATTTTAATTTCTGATAAATGAGATAACTATGACAGGTAAAAAATGGTTTAAAGCTTTTTTGATCATATTGTTGCTGCTTAGTGTCCTTACCATGTCCCTTGTGGCATTTGTGGACCCCTTCTTTCATTACAGGGCGCCAAGGGATTATTTCTACTACAGGATATTTGAGCAGCGCTCCCAGAACGATGGGATCACCAGGCACTTTGATTATGATGCGATAATTACCGGAACTTCCATGTCTGAGAATTTCAAGACATCTTTATTCGATGAGCTTTTTGGAACCACATCTATTAAGGTTCCTTACTCCGGAGCAACGTATAAGGAAATTGACCAGAACCTACGGGTCTCCTATGAGAGCGGTCATAAGCTTAAGTACGTATTCAGGCCTCTGGATTACTCGCTCCTTATAAAAGACAAAGATGAGATGAGAGTCGACATGGGTGAATACCCTGTGTGGATGACCAATAAAAATCCCTTCGACGACGTAAAGTATCTGCTTAACAGAGATGTTATCATTAACTACACAATCCCTGTTTTGGCTAAATTCATTCTCGGAAATCAGGGAGGGTATACCTCTTTTGATGAATACAGTTATACCGGAGATGAAAATGCCTTTAGCAGGGATGCTGTTCTTGCGTCAATACCGGCGTTTGCTGATCCAAATGAGACTTATGAAGTCAGCAACGATGACCTGCAGATGGTAAAAGAGAATATCGAACAAAACGTAGTGTCTCTTGCAAGGGAAAATCCTGACACTACTTTTATCTATTTCTTTCCACCATATTCGATGGCGTATTGGGGAGCAATCAGGACAGAAGGGAACCTAAACAAACAGATTGCATGCATAAGAGAAGCCACAGAGCAGATGCTCGAATGTGATAACATTCATATATACAGTTTTGTTTTTGAGGAAGACATTACATCAAACCTTGATCTTTACAGGGATATTGCTCATTACAGTCCCGATGTAAATGACAGTATCATGGAGAGCATCTACGAGTGCGAGAGTAAAGGCCCAAGCGATAATGACCTTCGAATAACAGAGGACAATTTTACAGAGTTTTTTGACCGAATGCAGGAGTATCTTGAAAACTATGACTACAACTCACTCTGAAAAAAAGCATATTGCAATGTACATAGGATCGCTCCAGAAGGGCGGAGCAGAAAGGGTAATGGCCAACCTGGCTGACTATTTCTTTGAGCAGGGCTATAAAGTTACCATGGTCACAACCTATCTGGCTCCTGTCGAGTATGAGCTTAAGCACGCTGCCTGGGAAAGAGTTCCGGCAGGCGCTGACGAAGCAGAGCTTGTAATGGATCCCGATGAAAACCCGGCATGGATAAACTTAAATGGTGGAGAGAAGGGCGGAATTAAAAGAGTCTTTTCCGGACTTTTAAAAGAAGAGCAGAAAGACAGACTGACAAACTTCAGGCTCCGTCAGAATAAGCTCAGAGAGATCTGGAGAGAACTTAAGCCTGACGTTGTCCTTAGCTTTATCGGCAAGAACAATATCATGGCCATATCAACAGCAACCAAAGAAGGGTTCCCTGTCGTGGTATCGGTAAGGGCCGATCCCGATATGGAGTACTCAAGCTTATCTCTTAAATCCGGAATGCTCTCAACCTTTGGCAAGGCAGCAGGCGTAATAGTCCAGTCAAATGGTGCCAAGGAGAAGTTTCCAAAGTACATACAGAAGAAATGCGCTATTCTGCCAAATCCCATGAACCCGAGCTTTGTAAGAAAGCGTTACATTGGTGACAGGGAAAAAAGTGTTGTCATGGTGGCAAGACTTCATGAGAACAAAAACCAGAGCATGGTCATGGAGGCTTTTAAAGACGCTACAGAAAATCAGTTTCAGGATTACAAGCTGGTGTTCTACGGAGACGGTCCGGACAGGATAAAACTCCAGCACTATGCTGCATCTTTGGGACTGGGAAACAGAGTTGAATTCAAAGGAAATGTCAAGCATGTGGCCGAGCATATAGAGAAGGCCAAGCTCTTTATACTTGCCTCCAATCATGAGGGAATGCCCAACTCACTTATAGAGGCCATGAGCCTTGGGCTTGCATGCATTTCAACAGACTGCCCGTGTGGTGGTCCGAGAGACCTGATAACAGATGGCATAAACGGACTTCTGATCCCTGTAGGCGACAAGAAGGCGCTTACCGATGCCATAGTTAAGATACTTGGAAACGAGCATCTTGCTGATAATCTGGGCGAGGCAGCGACAAGAGTACAGAAGAGATTTGCACCTGATGTGGCTAATGCAGAGTGGAAAGAGTATTTTGAGAGAACCATTTTTAGCCGGACAAAGTAAGTAGGTAAAACCATGTGCGGAATTGCAGGACTTATAAATTATAAAGGCGATGCCAAAGTTAACATTCAGAGGATGAATGACAGGATGTTCCACAGAGGTCCTGATGACGGAGGCATTTATATAAACGGAGACGGACGCGTGGCGCTTGGACACAGGCGTCTTTCTATTGTGGACCTCTCCAAGAACGGCGCTCAGCCCTTTACTTCATCAAGTGGCAGGAGCGTTATGGTCTATAACGGTGAGATATACAATGCCGGCGAGATCAGGGAGAAATTAAAAAAAGATTCCAAGGAGCCAATAACCTTCCGCAGTACTTCAGATACAGAGGTTTTACTGGAAGCTGTTGAAAGGTACGGATTAATGGATGCCCTTACTTTGTGCAAGGGAATGTTTGCCTTTGCAGTCTATGACAAAGAGGAGGGAACAGTGTCTTTTGCCAGAGACAGAGTCGGTGAAAAGCCGCTCTACTACGGAACTGTGGCCGGAGCCTTTGCCTTTGCATCGGATATCGGGTGCTTTCGGGTTGTGGAAGGATTTGACAACGAGATAAACACAGATGTCCTTGATATGTACTTTGAGGAGGGCTACATACCTGCGCCTTATTCAATCTATAAGGATATTTACAAGCTTGAGCCCGGAACCTTTATGGTTCTGGATATTAAGACCGGTAAGACTGAAACCGAGACCTACTGGTCCATGAAGGATGCTGCGAAGAAAGGGCAGAGCAATCTGTTTACGGGCAGCAGTAAAGAGGCAGCAGATGAACTTGAGAGGCTGTTAAAAGAGTCTATCCGCGGCCAGATGATAGCAGACGTTCCTCTTGGTGCATTTCTTTCAGCCGGAATCGACAGTTCCACGGTTGTTTCTCTCATGCAGGATATCGCGCCGGGCAAGGTGCGCACCTTCACCATCGGAATGGAAGATCCGAAGTTCAACGAAGCTGCTTATGCAAAAGAGATAGCAAAGCATTTGGGTACTGATCACACAGAGCTCTACATCACAGAGAAGGATGCCAAGGCAGTCATACCAAAGCTCGCATTCATGTTTGGCGAGCCTTTTGCTGATTCCTCGCAGATCCCGACCTATCTTGTAAGTAAGATGACAAGAGATCACGTTACGGTTTCATTATCAGGTGACGGCGGCGACGAGCTCTTTTGCGGATACAGGTCCTATGAGTCTGTCAGCAGAGTCTGGAATAAGATAAAAAAGATCCCGTATCCGGCAAGGAAAATAGCAAGCAGTATTGCGCTTAGAAACGCCTCTCCCGATAATGAGAGCGCTTATCTTAAGTCCGTTTATCTCGGTGCAAAGAGTCCCTACGAGCTTCACAGAATGGAGCACGAGGGAGATCCGATCATAAAGAGGATTGCGCTTAAGCGCGGAAATGCAGTGTATAAGTGCATGGATCTTCCTGCAAACTTCCTTGGAGAAGTCAATCACGAAGCCATGCTTATGGACATGTGTCTGTATCACCCCGACGATATCCTTGTGAAGGTGGACAGGACAGCTATGGCTGTTTCACTGGAGACAAGAGTGCCCATGCTTGATAAAGACGTAGTGGAGTTTGCATGGTCGCTTCCCATAGATTATCTAAGGGATGATAAGGTTGGCAAAAAGGTCCTGAGAGATGTATTATACCGTTATGTGCCCAGAGACATGATGGAAAGACCCAAGAAAGGTTTCTCTATCCCCATTTCAAAGTGGCTCCTTGAGTCAGAACTTAGGGACTGGGCGGAAGGTCTTTTAAACAAGGACAAGATCCGTCAGCAGGGAATCCTTGATGCGGATGTTGTGGAAAAGATATGGACTGACTTTACAGAGCGCGGGATCTATCGCATTCAGATATGGTATATTCTCATGTTCCAGCTCTGGGTAGAAGAAGAGTTGAAATGAGCAAGATGGCGACACTTCGTTATCCATGATATAATAACTTGAGGTATGCGTATTTTTATGTGGAGGAGTTATGATAATCATTCAGCTTAAAGGCGGACTGGGAAACCAGATGTTCCAGTACGCCTTATACAGAGAACTTAAGCATAGAGGAAGAAACGTCAAGATCGACGACGAGTCGGGATTCGTAAACGATAAGCTAAGAGTCCCGGTACTTGATCGTTTTGGTGTTGAGTACGAAAGGGCAACCAAGGAAGAGATCACAGAGCTTACCGATTCCAAGATGGATATCTTCAGCAGGATCAGAAGAAAGCTCACAGGCCGTAAGACCTGCAGGATCGATGAGATGGAGGGCATCTTTGACCCCAGCATATTAGAGACAGAGAATGCCTATCTTGTAGGATACTGGCAGTCTGAGAAATACTTCACATCTCCCGAGGTTATCGAACAGCTCCAGGAAGCCTTCGGAAAGCGCCCACAGGAGATCATGCACGACTCAGTCAGCTGGTCAACTCTTCAGCAGATCGAGTGCTGCGAGTCAGTAAGTATCCATGTTCGCAGAACCGACTACATTGATGCCGAGCACATCAAGATCCACAACCTGTGCTCCGAGAAATATTACAAGAACGCTATCAGCAAGATAAGGGAGCAGCATCCCAATGCTGTATTTTTCATATTTACCGATGACAAAGAGTGGTGCAAGAAGCACTTCAAGGGCCCTAAGTTTATCACTGTAGAGCTTCAGGAGGGCGAGTTTACCGATGTTGCAGACATGCTTCTTATGAGCAGGTGCAAGCATCACATCATCGCCAACAGCTCTTTTAGCTGGTGGTCAGCATGGCTCAATGATTCACCGGAAAAGATGGTCATCGCTCCATCCAAGTGGATAAACAACAAGAAGATGGATGACATCTATACTGAGCGAATGACAAAGGTTGCTATATAATGAACGATGCAAAAAAGGTAAGTCTTTTTACCAAACTCAACTACATATTTGATAGAAAACAAAAGGGACAGCTCGCAATTCTGGCTGTCCTTATACTCATTGGGGGTGTTTTTGAGACTCTGGGTGTTTCCATGATCCTGCCCGTGGTTTCAATCATTCTCTCTCCAGCAGCGCTGCACAGAAATATTGCCAAGATTCCATGGCTTCAGGACGTTCTGAATACCGTGGGACTTGATACTGACTTAAAGCTCACCTGTGCGCTCCTTATAATTCTTATTCTTTTGTTTGTGGTCAAGAACTCATACCTGCTGTTCCTCATCCACAGGCAGAACACCTTCATCTCCAGGTCCAGAAATGACATGATAAGCAGGGTCATGAGAGAGTTCCTCAACAGGCCCTACGAGGACTACCTCGGAGCTGATATCCCGACTGTATTTCGAATTACCGATTCAGATATTCCCAAGACCTTTACACTGATGCTCTCCATGCTCTCACTTTGCACTGAGCTGGTGGTTTCACTGTGCCTTGGCGTTGTGCTTTTGTTCGTAAACTGGCAGATGACAGTGCTTATCATCTTTGTGCTTTTGATCCTCACACTGATCAGCACAAGAATACTAAAGCCCAAGCTAAATGCCATCGGACGTAAGAACCAGGAGACTGCATCCAGAATTGCCAAGTGGAGACTGCAGGCTATCTACGGACTAAAAGATGTAAAAGTATTAAACAGACAGGATTTCTTTATCCGCAACTACTATGAACAGGGCAGGATCGGTGCTGATATTGACAGAGATTACACGGTCCTTAACAACGTGCCGAGACTGATGATCGAGACAGTGTTCATGGCAGTTGTTATGCTCTATGTCCTCATCTATATTCTCGGAGGCGGAGATGCGACAGAGCTTCTTCCTCAGCTTACAGCCTTCGGTGTGGCAGCCATGAGGATAATGCCGTCTGCCAACAGGATAAATACATATATTGCGACCATAGCTTACAACCAGTTCAGCCTGGATTTTGTCTATGAGAACCTCACCGAGTCAATGAAGACTGACAAGGCAATGAGGGCAGAGCGTGCTGCAATCGCAGGTCCTGAGCTTCACCTGGAAAAAGAGATCGACTTAAAAGACATCACTTTCTCCTATCCGGATTCTGATGTAAAGATCTTTGATAAAGCCAATATGACTGTCAAAAAGGGTCAGTCTGTCGGAATCATGGGTCCTTCCGGAGCAGGTAAGTCAACCATAGTGGATATCCTTCTCGGACTTTTACATGTACAGTCAGGAGAGATCCTCTGCGATGGAAGCAACATCTTTAGCAACTACGAATCCTGGCTTGCACAGAT
Organism: Butyrivibrio sp.; assembly: GCA_017634825.1. GTDB lineage: Bacteria > Bacillota > Clostridia > Lachnospirales > Lachnospiraceae > Butyrivibrio. The sequence goes on along the minus strand of JAGBMP010000079.1, from coordinate 2,602 downwards.
TGGATATATTCCGCAGTCAATCTACCTTGTGGATGAATCCATCAGGGAGAACATAGCCTTTGGTATCGATGAAGATCAGATAGATGATGACAGGATCTGGGAGGTTATGGAGGAGGCGCAGCTTGCTGACTTCGTAAAGAGCCTTCCTGAAGGACTTGATACCAAGATCGGAGACAGAGGCGTAAGACTCTCCGGAGGACAGAGACAGAGGATCGGTATTGCCAGAGCTCTTTACCATGATCCTGAGATCCTGGTATTTGACGAGGCAACCAGTGCGCTTGATAACGAGACAGAGGCAGCAGTTATGGAGGCCATCAATAGCTTCCAGGGCAGAAAGACCATGGTCATCATTGCCCACAGGCTTAACACCATCGAGAAGTGCGACGTGATTTATGAGGTTAAGGATGAGAAGATAACTGCCACAAGTTTAGAGGGAAGAACGGTAATTCACTGATGATAGGAACCGAGTTTTTACATGGCTTTGGGCTGGGAAACCAGCTGTTCTGGTATGTTGCAGCAAGGGCAGCAGCTCTTGATAAGGGAGTTGAATTTGGAATCTGCAACCCTAAGGCCCTTGCCAACAATATGCACTCTGACACCGGAATGTACTTCATGGATATGGACCTGGGAAAAGAGATCCCGGAGGAAGATAAGCCAAAGTACAAGATATTTGAGGATCACGACAACAGGCTCTATCTGGGTAATTCAAAGCATGATATGACCCATGGGGCTTATGTCAGCGGCGATGATCCAAAGTTCTTTGAAGTTGAAGACAATACTCTTTTGTATGGAAATCTCCAGGCAGAGAGCTATTTTGCGAAGTACAAGGATCAGCTCAAGGACTGGCTTAAGGTCAAGCCTGAGTATGATTCTAAAGAGTATACCAGGGACAATCTCTGCATCATTCACTTAAGATGCGGTGATTACTCCAACTCCCCGGAGCTGTGGCTTGATCGCAAGTACTGGGTGAACGGAATCAGGAATATGCGTAAGATCAGGCCTGACATGGAGTTTCTTGCCGTGACCGATGATGTTTCGGCAGCACACAAGATCCTGCCTGAGGTCAAGGCCATCAGAAACGATATAGGCAAGGATTACGTTACCATCAAGAATGCGAGATATCTCCTTTTGTCAAACTCATCCTTTGCTGTATTTCCTGCTTTTACCAGCGATGAACTTCAGTATGCCATCGCTCCCAAATACTGGGCGCGTCACAATGTATCGGACGGCTACTGGGCTTCGGAGCAGAATATTTACAGCTGCTTCCATTACATGGACAGGAAGGGAAAGGTCTTTTCCCCGGAGGAGTGCAGAAGAGAGCTTGAGGAATATAAGAAGTCCGGGAGATATAAGAGACTGAATATCAAGCCGGAAGGCCCAGCTAAAGCGATCCAGAAAGTCCAGGTCAAATGGTTTTATGGAACTTATATGCTCAGAAAAATTGTAAGGAGCCTTGAGAGACGCACGGGACTTATAAAAGTATTCCACGTATAGGTTGTAAAGATGTCAAAGAAAGAAAAACTTAAATTGCCCAAGGTCACTGTTGTGGCTATGACAAGTGTAAATATATATGAGACCGTTAAGGCTATGAAGTACAGCATGCGGGATATAGAGTTTGGCGATGCTGTGCTGATCACAGACAAAAAGCCCTGGTATCTGCCAAAGAGCATCAGATACAGCCACACAAGTAAGCTCGACAGCATCGATGCCTTTAACTACAAGATGGTCTATGAACTTAAGGACCACATAAAAACTGACTACTGCCTTGTGGTACATGCAGATGGCTTTGTTATACATCCCGAGCTTTGGAGAGATGATTTTCTTGATTATGATTACATCGGCTCACCCTGGCCTCTTCCCACCAACGATTATGCCTACAGGGACAGCAATGGTGAGATAAGCAGAGTGGGTAACAGTGTCTCCATAAGGTCTATGAAGTTATTGAAATATCCATCGGAGCACAATCTCAAGTGGGAGAAAGTGTATGATGATGTTTACAACGAAGATGTCTTTTTATGCTGTACCCATAAAAATGAGATGGAAAGGGATGGCCTTAAGTGGGCGCCTATAGAGGTCGCAGTTCACTTTGCCAGAGAGCATGCACTTCCTGAGAATAAGGGAATTGAGCCCTTTGCCTTTCATAAATGGAGAGGTGAAAATGCAGGATATCCAAGGTTTATGAGTCCTGCTAAGCGCTTAAAAGCAGTGCTTAGGAGCCTTAGGTTTTGGAGGTAAACAGAATGGTATATGATTGTTTTCCATTCTTCAATGAAGTTGATATATTAAAGCTCAGACTGAATATCCTGAATCCTTATGTGGACAGATTTGTTATTGAGGAGTCAACGGTAACCTTCTCCGGAGAACCCAAGGAGCTGGTGTTTGAGAAGTACAAAGATCAGTTTAAAGAGTTCCTGGACAAGATCACATATATTGTTGTGGATGATACGCCCATTGAGGGTGCTGACACTTACGTCAGGGACTATTATCAGAAAAACAACCTTATAAAGGGACTTAAGGACGCTACGAGTGATGATGTAATCATCATGAGTGATGCGGATGAGATTCCATGTCCCGAGACCTTAAAGAACATAATCGACAATTT
>JAGBMP010000014.1 GCA_017634825.1 Butyrivibrio sp. | reverse complement strand
CTAGTTTCCATTTTGTATCATGGTAACATCGCTATAATCATAAGAATAATCATAATTGGGTACTGAAAATGATTTAATAGTTTCTTAATGTAAGCTTTAAAAAATTTATTGTTTTTTTACACTTCATTGATTTAAAGACGCGAAGTGTGGTATCATTTTCAAAAATAATCTGTGTGAGGAATCAGAAGATGACTATACTCCAACTAAAATACGTCATAGCCATAGACGAAGAGTGCTCCATGAGAAAGGCTGCTGACAGGCTCTATGTTTCACAGCCCGGTCTTTCAAGTGCCGTAAGGGATCTTGAGAGTGAGCTTGGAATCCAGATTTTTGAGAGAGTCCACAACGGCGTTGTTACAACAGCTGCCGGAGCTTCCTTTATTGCCTACGCAAGAAATGCCGTGGAGCAGTTTGAGAAGGTTGAGGACAAGTACTTAAATGCCAAGAACGAAAGGCCTACATTCTCAGTATCCATGCAGCATTACACCATAGCCGTGGACGCGTTTATTGATACGGTAAAAGAGTATGATCTCCCCGAGTATCAGTTCTCAATCCGTGAAACACAGACCAGCGAAGTAATTGAGGATGTTAAGACCCTGAAGAGTGAAGTCGGTGTTATCGCTCTTTCCGACTTTAACAAGGCGACTTTTAAGAAGATATTTGTGGATGCAGCTCTGGAGTTCCATGAGCTCTTTTCCCGTGATACCTACGTTTACCTTAGCAAGGACCATCCATTGGCTAACGCAAAAGAGCTATCGCTTGAGGACCTTCAGGACTACCCCTGCATGGTATTCGATCAGGGCGACAATACCTCTTTCTACTATAGAGAAGAGGCCCTTGCCACATACGACTATAAAAAGGTGATCTCAACCAACGAAAGAGCCACATCAATTGAGCTCATGCTGGGGCTTGATGGCTATGCTGTAGGTGCAGCTATGCTGGGTGAGGGAAAGACATCCTCTGATATTCGTGTCATCAAACTTAAAGAGGATGAGATGCTGACCTTTGGCTACATCACCAGAAAAGGTCAGGAGCTGAGCGAAATGGGCAAGACCTTCGTTGAGAAGCTCGAGAGACATAAGGAAAACTGATTACCCTATAAGCTACATTTATCGGCGTCTATAAACCCCTTGTTATTGCACGGGTGCAAAACGGGGAGTATATTATAGAAAAACAGTTAATAACTGAGGAGGACAATTATGAAAAAGAACGTATTGGCAAGCCTTGTACTTGCAACAACATTAACTCTTGGCGCTTTAACAGGCTGCGGAGACGCAGCACCTGCAGAGACTACACAGACAACTGAGACAACAGAGACAGCTCCTGAGGCTCAGGCTGAAGCTCCTGCAGAGACAGCAGCTGAGGCACCTACAGCAGATTCAGGCGACAAGAAGATCACCGTTGGTGCAACTCCGGTACCTCACGCAGAGATCCTTGATAACATTGTAAAAGAGGTTCTTGCAGAGGACGGATGGGAACTTGAGACCGTTGTTTTCTCAGATTACGTGCTTCCAAACACATCACTTGAGCAGGGAGAGCTTGATGCAAACTACTTCCAGACTCTTGGATACATGAACCAGCAGAACCAGGACGCAGGTCTTCACCTTACAGCAGTAGCCGGCATCCACATCGAGCCAATGGGTATCTACTCTCAGAAGTATAAGGCTCTTTCAGAGCTTCCTGACGGCGCAACAATCGGTATTCCTAACGATCCTGACAACGGTGCAAGAGGACTTGACCTTCTTGTTCAGAAGGGACTTCTTGTTTCAAAGGGCGACTTCGGAACAGATCCAAGCTACACAGAGGATACACTCACCAAGGATAAGGACGCTAACCCTCACGGATACGTGATCACACCTCTTGAGGCAGCAAACCTTCCCCTTTCACTTCCTGATCTTGATGCAGCAACTATCAACGGAAACTACGCACTTGAGGCCGGTCTTCCTGCTGAGTACCCTGCACTTGATATCGAGACATTTGATGATGAGACAACTGTAAAGAGAACCAACTTCCTTGTTGTTAAAGAGGGCAACGAGTCTTCAGAGAAGACACAGGCGCTTATCAAGGCTCTTCAGTCTGACAAGGTTCAGAAGTACATCGACGACACATACAAGGGTGCAGTTATCACATCTTTCATTGATGCACAGTAAATTTTAGCCATTAGCCATAACATAATAATCCTACCAATGAGAAAAGACACGCTGCCCATTTGCAGACGTGTCTTTTTCCATATAATGCGAAGCAGTCCGCATTGTGGTACAATAGAGCATGTTTAGGGCAAAAGAGCTCTTATCAAATCAGATTGGAAAAAGAAGAAATGATAACTATCAGTAATGTTAAGAAAACCTTCGACAGAACAGAGGTACTTAAAAACGTCTCCATGGAAATTGAGGATGGAGAGATATTCGGAATAATCGGTCAGTCCGGAGCAGGAAAATCAACACTGCTGCGCTGTATCAACGGACTTGAGACCTACGACAGAGGAGAGATCAGGGTAGACGGCAAGCTCGTTGACGTTAAAAACAAAAAGGAGCTGCGTCTTCTTCAGAAGAGAATGGGAATGATCTTCCAGGGCTTTAATCTGCTAGAGAGACTGGATGTCTACCACAACGTGGCACTACCCATGAAGTTCTGGGGGATTCCCACCAATACTCCGGAGGCAAAAGAGAAGATCATGAACCTCATTCGTCTGGTCGGCCTTGAAGAGAAGGTCCACGCCAAGCCAAGGGAACTCTCCGGCGGTCAGAAGCAGAGAGTTGCCATAGCAAGGGCGCTGGTACTTGATCCGGAGATCCTTCTTTGCGATGAGGCAACAAGTGCGCTGGATCCGGAGATTACAAAGGGTATATTAGCTCTTTTGCAGAGGATCAATAAAGAAATGGGCATCACAATCGTAGTGGTTACTCATCAGATGGAAGTTGTTAAGCAGATCTGCCAGAGAGTTGCTTTCCTTAGTCATGGACAGATGCTGGCCATCGGCAAGCCCGAACAGCTCTTCGTATGGCCCAAGGAGAGGGAGATCAGAGACTTCCTGCGTGAAGAGTCTGACAAGCTTCCTACTACCGGAATCAATCTAAAGCTCTTTTTCTTCGGAGAAGGCAACCAGAGGCCTATCGTTACGCAGATGTCTCAGGAGCTTCAGACAGATTTCAATATCTGCTGGGCTAAGCTTGAGGACTTCAGAGAGGATGTTTACGGAAGCCTGGTCCTTAACATGGAGGAAAAAGACCTTGAGAGGGCATGCGCTTTCCTGGATTCCAAGGGCGTTACCTGGGAAGTGATCAAATAAGAGAGTAACTCATTCGGAGGAAAAACAGATGTTAGAGCAAATACTTAATCCCGCCATTTATCCAATTATTCTGCAGGCGTTTTGGAAGACCCTTGTCATGGTTTTCTGGTCAACGCTCTTTTCTGTGATACTTGGATTTATTCCGGCGGTAATACTTACACTTACAGCACCCGGAGGACTTAAGCCAAACAAGATCGTGTATGGAATTCTGAGTTTTATTGTAAATGTGTTCAGAAGCTTTCCGTTCATCATTCTGCTGGTTATCCTCATCCCCTTCACAAGGGCACTGGTTGGAAAGTCCATCGGTACAACGGCTGCGATCGTACCGCTTACCGTTTCGGCGATTCCTTTTATTGCAAGGGTGTTTGAGACATCGCTCAGAGAGACCAATCCCGGAGTTATCGAGGCTGCAAGATCCTTTGGCGCTTCAAACTTCCAGATACTTATGAGAGTTTATGTAAAAGAGTCTATTCCGAGAATGCTTAACGGAATCGTGCTTCTTGTGATCTCACTTGTCGGCTACTCAGCTATGGCAGGAACTGTCGGAGGCGGTGGTGTCGGTGATATTGCAATCCGCTACGGTTATCAGCAGTACAAGACTGAGTACCTGATTGTCTGCTCACTGATACTTATCATATTCGTACAGGCTGTGCAGGCTCTTGGTAATCTGATGTACAAGAAGATGAGCTGAGGATTTGGTTTTTGTACTTGCCCCAAAGGAGGTGGAGACATGAATTTAAATACCATTTTAGGATTACTTATTCCCTTTGCCGGAACGGTGCTGGGATCGGCCATGGTTTTCTTTATGAAAAAAGAGCTGGACGGCCTTGTGCAAAGAGCACTTACCGGCTTTGCCAGCGGAGTCATGGTGGCTGCTTCCATATGGAGCCTTATAGTCCCTGCGCTGGAGCAGGCAGAGGGGCTGGGGAAGCTGTCTTTTGTTCCTGCAGTTACAGGCTTCTGGATCGGTATATTGTTCCTGCTCTTTTTGGATAGTGTTATTCCGCATCTGCACATGAATGCAGAAGAGGCTGAGGGTCCTAAGTCCAAGCTGCAGAAAACAACCATGATGGTTCTGGCAGTTACTCTTCACAACATTCCCGAAGGAATGGCTGTGGGCGTTGTATTTGCCGGGTTTCTTTCAGGAAGCGCATCTGTTACTGCAGGTGGAGCGCTGGCTCTTTCTCTTGGTATCGCAATTCAGAACTTCCCTGAGGGCGCTATCATTTCAATGCCTCTACATTCAAAGGGAAAGTCCAAGTTTGGAGCGTTTATGGACGGTGCGCTGTCCGGCGCTGTAGAGCCTATCGGAGCGCTGCTTACCATATATGCAGCAAGGCTTTTTGTTCCTGCAATGCCGTATCTGCTGAGCTTTGCAGCAGGTGCCATGATGTACGTTGTTGTCGAGGAGCTGATCCCCGAGATGTCCGAGGGTGAACATTCAAACATCGGTGTTCTTATGTTTGCGTTTGGATTTACGCTTATGATGGCATTGGATGTTGCTTTGGGCTGAGGAGAGCCGGGAGATAAGACGGAATATCGGTTTGTTGGAGGACTTTGATGAGAGATTTTGATGCAGTGGTTTTCGACATGGACGGGATCATCTTTGATTCCGAGAGAGCTGTGCTTGAGAGCTGGTACGTGGTTGCTGACAGGTATGATCTGGGAGATATCACAGAGGCGTTTTTAGCCTGTACCGGTGTTAATGACAGAGAAACCAAGGAGATCATGCTCAGCCGTTTTGGAGCAGACTTTCCTTATGATGAATATGCCAGGGAAGCGTCCGTAATCTTCCATGAGAAGTACGACGGTGGCAAGCTTCCAATGAAGATCGGAGTAAAAGAGATCCTGACATTCCTTAAGGATAGCGGAAAAAAGATAGCACTGGCGTCTTCTACGAGAAGACCGGTTGTTGAGGCTGAGCTGAGGGATGCAGGAGTTCTTGATTTTTTTGATGAGCTTGTAACAGGGGATGTGGTTAAGAGAAGTAAGCCTGACCCTGAGATATATCTTTTGGCATGTGAGAAGATAGGTGTGGCGCCAAAGAGGTGCTACGCCATTGAGGATTCCTATAATGGGGTCAGGTCTGCGAGCGGAGGCGGACTTAAGGCTATCATGGTGCCGGATCTTCTTCCTGCAAATGATGAGATGAAGGAGCTTACGGAGAGCGTTCAGGAGAGTCTTTTAGATGTGATTGAATATCTAAAGAGCGAGTAATGGTGAAGCTTATGGATGATGGATTAAGAAGTAAGTACGAAAGACTTTTGGATATTCTTAAGGGATACGGAAGTGTGGCGGTTGCTTTTTCAAGTGGAGTGGATTCGACATTTCTTTTGCATGCTGCCAAAGAGGCTCTGGGGGAGAGGGCAGTGGCGCTTACTGCCAGTTCCTGCTTTGTGCCAAAGAGAGAGGTCCTGGAGGCCAGAGAGTTCTGTGAGAAGATTGGCGTAAAGCATCTGGTGGCGGATGTGGACGTTCTTGCTATTGATGGAGTTTCGGAGAATCCAAAGGACAGGTGCTATCTTTGCAAGAAGGCGCTGTTTAAGGGATTTCTTGATACGGCTGCAAGGGAAGGCCTTTTAGCTGTGGCCGAAGGGTCCAACGTAGATGACGAGGGCGATTACAGGCCGGGAATGAAGGCTATCGCCGAGCTGGGGGTTAAAAGTCCGCTGCGGGAAGCCGGGCTTAAAAAGCAGGAGATAAGGGATCTTTCCAAGGAGTTTGAGCTTCCTACCTGGAACAAGCCGTCTTTTGCATGTCTTGCCAGCAGGATTCCTTATGGAGAGATTCTGACAAATGAGAAGCTTCACATGGTTGAAGAGGCGGAAGAATATCTTTTGAATAAGGGCTTTAAGCAGTTCAGGGTAAGAGTCCACGGAAGCAGTGCGCTGCTGGCCAGGATAGAACTCTTGCCGGAGGATATTGACAGGGCTGTGGAGCTTTCTGTTCGAGAGGAGATAAATGATAAGCTTCATGGAATGGGATTTGCGTATGTTGCGCTGGACCTTAAGGGCTATCGCACCGGAAGTCTCAATGAAGTTTTGAAATGAGTTGTTATGGGACTTTTTCTGAATAAAGGACTTAAAAAGATAATAGATCCCCGGGCGGTTTCGGCACTAGCTGTGACAGGCATGGTGTCTGTACTTGCCTGGGGTTGCGCTTTTGGCGGGGAGAAAATATACACCTCGACGATATTTGCCATGGACACTGTCATGGAGCTGCAGATTGCAGGGAAAAGGGATTTTACGCCCGAGGCTGAGGAGTACATAAGGCGCCTTGAGAAAGAGCTGTCGGTCACGGATGCTTCAAGTGAAATCGCGAGGCTTAATGCTGACGGAGAGGGCGATCTTACTGAGGAAGTCGGAAGCATTCTTTTGCAGGCAAAAGACGTGTGTGACAGAACAGGCGGGGCTCTGGACATCACTATTTATCCCGTGCTCAAGGCATGGGGATTTACAACCGGAGATTACAGGGTCCCTTCTGATGAGGAGATTGCAGAACTTTTGAGCAGTGTTGACTATGAGGGAATTGATATAGAGGTTGAAGAGAATGCATCTGATTCAGGCTCTGATTCCAAAGATGGGGATAGTGCCGGAAACACAGTTAAGGCCGGGCTTTCTGAAGGAATGCAGGTTGACCTTGGGAGTGTCGCCAAGGGATATACAGGGACTGCAGTTGCGGATATGCTAAGAAGTAAGGGCGTGACTCATGCTCTGCTAAATCTCGGCGGAAATGTTCAGTGCATAGGAAGTAAGCTAAACGGCGATCCCTGGAAGGTTGCCATAAAGAGCCCGTTCCCGGATTCTGATTCGGGGATGATCGGCGTCGTGGAAGCTGATGATGTTGCGATCATAACTTCCGGCGGATATGAGAGATACTTTGAGGAAGAGGGCAAGAGATACTGGCACATCTTAGACCCTGCAACCGGCAAGCCTGCCGAGAACGGCCTTGTGTCCGTTACTGTTGTAGGTAAGGATGGTCTGTTGTGCGACGGGCTCTCGACAGCTCTTTTTGTTAAGGGGCTTGATAAAGCCATAGAGCAGTACAGGCAGTCCGATGATTTCGAAGCAATCTTTGTAACTGAGGATAGGGAAGTCTATGTTACAGAAGGCCTTGCGGATAAGTTTTCTCTAACCTCCGAATACCACGATCTTCCCCTGCAAGTCATAGCAAAATGAGTCAAAGAGAAACGTCCCCATTGACTCCCTCGCGGAATTCGACGGGGGTGACGCCGAAGCTCTTTTTAAAGAGTCTGGTGAAGTAGGAGTAATTGTCGTAGCCGACCTTCAGCGATATGTCGCGGATAGAGTCGTCGGTCTTTAAAAGGAGCTTGCGCGCAAGGTCGAGGCGCTTTTCTATGATGTAATTCTTAAAGCTCATTCCTGTTTCTTTTTTGAATATCTTAGTGATGTAGTCAGGCGCGAAGTAGAAGAGCTCTGATAAATGCTCCCTGCTCATGTCCTCGGTGAAGTGGGCATCAACATACTGAAGAAGTGATGTCACGGAGGTTTCATCGATGTAGATGATGTCCTGACTCTCGTCAAAGGGCATGGAAGCCATGTTTACAAGGCTGTCCAGAACGTCCGGGATGTCTATGGTTTTTTTGTCAGAACTGATAAAGAACCTGGGCTTTGCAGAAAATTCCTCGGAAAGTGAGTAGTAGAGCTCGCTTACAAGCGGGCGAAGGCCTGTCTGATAGGACTCGTCCTTAACGGGTATGAGGCCGAAGAGCACGTAATCCTCAGCCTGGTAAGGAAGGAGCACTCCCTGAGAAATGAAGCTGCTTCCGAAGATGGACTCCATGATGGCTCTGATCCTGATGGCCATCTTACCTCTGTCATGCGAAAGGTTCTTGCTGCTGAACTGGATAAGGCATGCCACAAATGAAGACATATCCTCATCGAACCTACGAATCCTTCCCATATCTGCAAGAAATGCCTTATAGGTTATGCGCCTGTCAATGAGATAGTCATACCAGAGCTTGGAGAGCGCGCTTCCGGTGTCGGGCTCATCAGATGAAACCTCTGCAAGGGCCTGTCTGATTATATTGGTCAGCTCAGGGTAGTCGATGGGCTTAAGGAAGTAGTGAAAACTTCTGAGCTCCAAAGCTCTTTTCGCATAAGAAAAATCAGCGTAATTGGTCAGGAAAATCGCCGGAATGGTGTTGCCCTGTTCGCGCAAAATTCCCAGAAGATCAAGACCGCTCCCATGGGGCATGTCGATATCGCTGAGCAGAAGATCAACGGTCTGATTTGACAGGATCTCCTGGGCCTTGCCGATGTCATTAGCGGTGAAGACCGTGGTGATCCCAAGACTCTCCCAGTCTATATTCTTTTCAAGTGCCGCAATAACAAAGCGGTCGTCATCTACCAGTAAAATGTTCATCTAGTTCCTCATTCAAACTTTGACGGGGATGCGAAGAGTGATCCTTGCACCGTGCTCCTCTGTGTTGTCAGCGATGAGCTCAAAGGAATTGTTGTAAAGAAGACTGAGTCTCCTTATACAGTTCGTGATTCCGATGTGGCTTCCATCGTCTGAGATAATATCCTCGCCATTTTTTATCTTATTAAGGATCTGCGGGTCAAATCCCTGTCCGTTGTCACTGATGACAATCTCCAGGATATCGCCTGCACCGTCCTCTGCATCCAAAAGCTTTTTAGCCCTGATGGAGATCTTAAGGCTCTCACCCTCAGGCGGAGTTGCATGCTTGACGCTGTTCTCCACAAAGGTGATAAGAAGAAGCGGAGGGATGCTAAGCTGATTGCAGTCCTTGGGAAGGTCAGTAACGTACTGAGTGGGGCGTGAGAGCCTCATGTTCTGAATCGAGAGGTAGTCCTCCACATGGGCCAGCTCGTTGATGAGCGGCACAAAGTTATTGTTCACCTGGAAAAGATATCTGAAATACCTGGAGGTGAACATAAGCATCTTCTTTGCTGCATCCATGTCCCCAAGGCTCACCATGCTGTCAATGGTGGTTAAGCAGTTTAAGTAAAAGTGCGGTTTTATCTGTTGTTGCAGGAAGTGGATCATGAATTTGTTGTTGTCCAGCTCCGCCTCGTAAACATCAATTCGCAGTCTTGTTATCTCGTGGATTAGATTCTTGAACTGATCGTTGATCTGATTGAGCTCCTGCACACGGCTGTCCGTGAGGACCAGCCCCTCAGTGTCCTTTAGCGAATCCATCTCTGAGAGACTTTTGGAAAAGATCTTTATCGGAAGAATGACCTTCCTGTAGCTGACCAGAACATATCCGCCCATGATAAAGCACAGCATCAGCGCTGCTAAAAAGACGATGAACTGTAAAAAGAACAGCCTTCCGTAATTACCAAGCGCAAGTATGTCTATAGCCAGGGTGAAGGGAAGATCTGCTTCGGCGCCGGGAAATATCAGCCTGTTATAGAGGTTTCCTCGAAAGCCCCCGGGTCCGTCACCTGTCTTGTAAAAGACATCTCCGTCTGCATTAAGTGCCTGAATGGAGCCTTGTTCACCCAGATTTATCGAAGAGAGAGGAGATAAGATATCCTCCATGGAAACGACGCACGAGAAAATGCGATGCTCATAGGTGATGCTGTAGTACAAAAAGGCATTGTCACCGATCATGCATGGTTCCCAGGTATAGTTGGCCCCTACATCGGACTTGATCCGCTCTTTAATCTTTTTATAGGTCTCATAGTTTACCTTCAGGTCAGAGGCGTTAAAAAAGATATCCTTCTCATCCCAGTAAAAGAAATACATATACTCGGAACCTGTCGAGTACTGCATGTCACTTACGCGAAGACGCAGCTCGTTACTGGCGTTTCTGAAGTCGCCCATGTGGCCTGCTTCGTCAAAGGCATCAAGAATAGGATCGTGAACCACGGTCCACTGAACAAAGTGCTCTATGGCAGAGAGCTTGTGCTCTAATTCATTTTGATAAATGTTTACGCTGCTCTTAAGAGCCAGATTGTTCTGCTTCCTGATCTCGGAAAAAGAAAACCAGCTTACCACCACAAAAAGTATCACCACCGGAATGGCGAGATAAAGTGTTTTGGTCAGCATCTGGACAACCGGATAAGAGCGCGTTCTTCCTGTATTTTTCATGACTTCATTATATAGAAAAGAGATTTGGCAGGCTATAGCTTTTAGATACTTTGTCCAAAAAGTGCTATGGGGTGAACGAAAAAGTGCTATTTAAAAAAATCTAAAAAAATTATTATCGTTTCATAAACAAAAGGAGTGAGATATGAATAACAGGTTCCTTAGATTTATCAAAAAGAATTATCAGCTGTATCTGCTTCTTGCACCTTCGGCAATACTGCTGTTCTGCTTTGCCTACCTTCCCATGGTGGGAATCATAATTGCTTTTCAGAGTTACTCACCTGCGCTTGGAATACTGGGCAGTAAATTCGTGGGAATGAAGAACTTCATGCAGTACTTCAGATCATATCAGTTTGCAGTTACCATCAAGAACACGCTGGTACTGAGCATTTACAGCATACTGGTTGGCTTCCCGCTTCCGATCCTTCTGGCGCTGATGTGCAATCAGATGAAGACTAAGATGTTTAAGAAAGTGTTCCAGGTTGTGACTTACCTTCCGCACTTTATATCAACAATGGTCATGTGTGGTCTGATACTCATCTTCCTCTCACCCTCAAGCGGACTGTTTGCAAACCTCTTTAAGCTCTTCGGAGCGCAGTTCCCGAACCTCATGGCCGGCGCAGCAAACTTCAAACACGTATATGTATGGAGCGATATCTGGCAGCACCTTGGATGGGATTCAATCATCTATCTGGCAGCACTTGCAGGAATCGATCCAACATATTACGAGGCAGCAACCGTTGACGGAGCAACAACTCTTCAGAAGATAAGATACATCGACATACCGATGATCCTTCCGACAGCAATGGTTCTTCTGATATTAAGAGCCGGAAGCATTCTCGGTATAGGTTTTGAAAAGGTCTTTTTGCTGCAGAACGTACAGAACATCATGAGCAGCGAGATCATATCAACCTATGTTTACAAGATGGGTATGCAGAGCATGCAGTACAGCTTATCAACAGCTATCGGCCTGTTCAATACAGTGGTTAACGTGATAGTTCTTTTGCTGGTTAACCTGATATCCAAGAAATTCACAGAAAACAGTCTGTTCTGATAAAAGGGGAAAAGAGATGATCGGTAAAAAGAAATTTTCCCAGGACACAGTGGTCAACATTATATTCCACGCCATCGCTGTCCTGATGATCATAGGAGTTATTTATCCGCTCTGGTTTGTTATCATAGCATCCTTCAGTAATCCTGCGGATGTTGCCAGCGGTAAAGTATGGTTTTGGCCTAAACAATTTGATGTAAGGGGATACCAAAAGCTTTTTGAGCAGAGACAGATCTGGAAAAGCTACTTGAACACTATCCTTTATACCATAGTCGGCACTGCGGTTGCTCTGCTTGTTAATATAACTGCCGGCTATGCAATGTCCAGAAAAGATTTACCCGGAAGAAAGTGGATAAATGTTTTCTACATAATCCCGATGTTTGTCAGCGGTGGACTGATCCCAATCTATCTGGTTGTCAAGCAATTTGGTCTCCTTGATACTTTTCTGGTTATGGTTCTGCCCTTTGCGGTATCCACTTACAACATTATTGTGGCAAGAACGTTTTTTCAAAATTCCCTACCGGAATCATTGTGGGAGGCAGCCCAGATTGACGGCTGCTCCACAATGAGGTACTTCGTTCAGTTCGCAGTTCCGCTCTCAAAAGCAGTCATCGCGGTTGTGGGTCTCTGGACAGCAGTCGGACACTGGAATTCATGGTTTAACGCTCTTATATATCTTCAGAATGAAGACCTGATACCTTTGCAGCTCCTTCTTAGAAGAATACTTATTGCAAACGAATCACTTCTTGGAGCAGCAACAGGCACCATGGCACAGGAGCTCAGACAGCTCTCAGACATGATGAAGTACGGATCAATTGTGATTTCTACACTCCCCATTATGATGCTCTATCCATTCTTACAGAAATATTTCAACCAGGGCGTCATGATAGGAGCGGTGAAGGGATAAATAGTATACAATTATAGTTATGAGAAGGAGAGAGAAAATGCAGAAAAAGTATGGTTTATTGGCTGGCGCACTGGCACTGAGTTTTGCACTTACCGCTTGCGGAAGCGCTGCAGGTGAGAATACAGCTCAGACAGCAGGTACAGAAGCAACTCAGGCAGCAACTGCTGCAGCTCAGACTGAGAGCGCAGGTGGGGACAACGCCTACACAGTTGCAACTGTAAGATGGGCTGATTGGGGTGAGGATTATCATCTTGGATTTCCGGACAAGGCTGCAGAGGAAGCAGGAATCAGCCTTACATGGGACACAATCCTTAACTCGGACTGGGCCGACAAGAAGGCAGTTCTTCTTGCAGGTGGAGATCTTCCGGATGCTTTCATGGGATCGATCTGTTTCTCAGAGTCGGATGTTCTCACAAACACAGGGTCATTCATTGCCCTTGATGATTATATTGACGAGTACATGCCTAACTTCAAGGCTATCATGGAAGCAGATCCTACAATGAAGGCTCTTGCTACATCAGCTGACGGACATATCTACGGACTTCCTTCCAAGAAGCCTTGCAGACCTATCGTTGCAAACCAGATGTTTATAAACAAGCAGTGGCTTGATAATCTCGGACTTGAAGTTCCTACAACATATCAGGAATTCGAGGATGTTCTTACTGCATTCAAGGAGCAGGATGCAAACGGAAACGGTGATCCAAGCGATGAGATCCCGTTCGGACAGGGGTATGCTGATTCAGTTATGTTCTTCTGCCTGCCTTTCGGAACAACAATCGGTGCTGACGGAACATACATGATGGCAGTTCAGGACGGAAAGCCTGTTTACCTTCCTGTAACAGACGGCTATAAAGCAGGTATCGAGTGGATGCATAACTGCTACGCTAAGGGACTTATCGATCCTGAGCTCTTCACAGAGGATTCTTCAATGCGTGATGCAAAGCTTATGAGCGAGACACCTATCGTTGGTGCAGCTCCCGGCTGGACAGCTGATTCAACCTTTGGTGCAAACGCCGGTCAGTACGTTGCACTTCCTGCACTTGCAGGTCCTGACGGTAACCGGTACATCTCATCAGATCCTGAGCACTGGAACTACTCAAGATATGAGTTTGTAGTAACAAACAAGTGTGCAAACCCCGGTCCGCTTCTTGCATGGGCAGACAAGTTCTACACTGATGATGCATCAATCCAGAACTTCTATGGCTCTTTTGACAAGGCAATCTCCAAGGCTGATGACGGAACTTACACAGTTCTTGAGCCCGATGACGGCAACTCAGCAGATACATTTGCATGGATCCAGTCACTTCGTGATTTCGGTCCTAAGTATGTAGCTGACGGCTTCAACGACAAAGTTAAGTACGCAGGTGCAAACGGCGATGCTTCTAAGCTTGCCCTTGATAAGGAAATGAGCAAGTATGCAAAAGAGGCTTATCCTAACGTAAGTTACACAACAGACCAGCTTACAACTCTTGCAACTCTGTTCACAGACCTTGATGCTTATGTAACAGCAACACAGGCTACATGGGTAACAGAGGGCGGTGTAAATGAGCAGTGGGATAGCTATATCTCTACTCTTGAGACCATGGGATATAACGATTTCATCCAGATCCAGCAGGATGCTTACAACACATATCAGGCTAACAAATAATTAAGAAGCCATGTTTTTTTAAGAAGCCGGTGGAGGCAAGAAAAAGTCTCCGCCGGTTTTTTAATTGGATTTCTCGGTGGCGATAAGGTATACTCTTAGGTGTTTTGACACGGGGAAAAGAGATTTAAAAACAGGAAATGACAGAACAGGAATTTTTAGATAAATACGGATCAAAACTAAATGATGAACAGCTTACTGCTGTAAGGACCATAAATGGACCGGTGCTTCTTCTGGCTGTGCCGGGAAGCGGCAAGACTACTGTGCTTGTGAACAGGCTCGGGTACATGCTCTATGTAAAAGAGATAGATCCTGAAAGCATATTGACGCTGACTTATACCGTTGCGGCTACGAGAGATATGGCCGGGAGATTTAAGAGCATCTTTGGCGAGGATGTGTCTGAGAGGCTTGAATTCAGGACAATCAACGGAATCTGTGCCAAGATAATCAGCCACTATGGGAGACTTATCGGAAAAACCTCTTTTGAACTTATAACAGATGAGAAGCTCTCGGGCAAGATCCTGACCGATATATTTGTGAAGGTGATGAAGGAATATCCCACAGAGAGCGATATCAAGATGGTCAGGACGCTGATTACCTACTGCAAGAACATGATGCTGGGCGAAGATGAGATAAGGCGCCTCGGCGAGGACGAAGGACTGGAGCTTTTGCAGATCTATGAAAGCTACAACAAAGAGCTCAAGGCCCGAAGCCTTATGGACTACGACGATCAGATGATCTATGCCTACAGGATGCTTAAGGGGTCAAAAGACCTTTTGGAGTTCTACAGGGACAAGTACAGATATATCTGTGTCGACGAAGCCCAGGACACCTCGAAGGTGCAGCACATGATCATAGCTCTTTTATCCGGAGAGCAGGGCAATCTTTTCATGGTCGGGGACGAAGACCAGAGCATTTACGGGTTTAGAGCCGCGTATCCGGAAGCTCTTTTACACTTTGAAAAAGAACATCCCGGGGCCAAAGTTCTTGTGATGAACAGGAATTACAGATCCAGCGTCACGATAGTGGAGGCAGCAGACATCTTTATTCAAAAGAACTTTAGCCGACATGAGAAGCACATGCGCGCCACCAGGGATGCACAGTCTGATATAAACTTTATCACGCTTGGAAAGAGAGAGTCTCAGTACAAGTATCTGCTTGAAGTGGCCAGGGATGCGTCATCTCAGACGGCGGTTTTGTATCGCGATAACGAGAGTGTCCTTCCGCTGGTGGATCTCTGCCTTAGAGAGAACGTGCCGTACAGGATTAAGAGCGCCGACATGGCATTCTTTTCGCATCGCGTTGTGGTGGATGTTGTGGGCATGCTCAGGTTCTGCCAAAGCCCGTACGATCCGGAGCTTTTCATGAAGATATACTTCAAGTTCCAGACTTTCCTCAGAAAGCCCGATGCAGAGGCTATGTGCAGGATTGCGGATGAGAGACATATAGGTATTCTTGATGCTGCAGAGTACGTTGACCTTGGTAAAAGAGTTCTCGGCAATGTCAGGGCTCTCAGGACGCACTTCAGAAATATGGCAGGCGAGAGTTCTTATAAGGCCATAAGCAGGCTTGATAAATTCATGGGATACGGCGAGTATTTGAGCGACAACAACATGGATGTGGGTAAGCTCTTTATCCTGGAGTGCCTTGCAAAGAACGAGCCGACAATCGAAGGGTTTCTTGAGAGACTTGATGTGCTTAGGCAGACTCTTACTGAGGAGAAGCCAAACTTTAAGAGCAACTTCATTTTGTCCACAATCCATTCAAGTAAAGGTCTTGAGTATGACACAGTCTATCTGATGGATGTCATAAACGGCGTTCTTCCCGGCAAGGTGATAAACTTCAAGAAGGCAACACCCAAGGAGAAGCAGGACTATGAGGAGGAGCGAAGGATCTTTTACGTCGGCATGACCAGGGCTAAGGATAACCTCAATATCCTGAAGTATTCAGATGCACCATCGATATTCGTGTCAGAGATGAGCAAGATGAAAGAAGTGCCTGAAGCCGAGAAAAAGAAACCAAAGAAAAAAGCAGCAAATGTCCTGCTAAAGCCAACTCCGCTTCTTAAGAAAAAGAAAGCAGCAGTGGAAGAGAAGGATGTTCCTGATAATCTTGTTGTCGGCGAGAGAATAAGCCAGAGCAAATATGGTGAAGGCACAATAACAGACGTCAGGTGGGATGACGATGATATACCCACAAAATTTACAGTACAGTTTGACTCCGGAGACGAGAGGATATTTATGTATCCTTTCGCATTTACTACGGGGATGAAGGTGATAGATTAGGATGAAAAAAGGTAGTAATTTTCTTAGAGGTCTTTTGACCACAATAGTTATGCTCTCGGTCATGGCAGGTTCCATGTTCTTGGGGTACAGATTTCTTAAGGCGTTTAATCCGGTGGCTGCGGAGAAGATCGGAGATGCTGCGCAGACGGCAAAGGACAAGACAGAGGAAAAACTGGGAATTGAGCTTACGCCTTCGGGGCAACCTGAAGAAATTCCGGAAGTGACGCCGGTGGACGAGCCGGAAAAAGAGAGCGGTGTAAAAGTTGTAGATATTACGCCCGAGAAGAAGCCATATACCGGTATAAAACTTTACGAGACTGACGGATATTTTTTTAATGACAACGGAGAGGTGCTGACTAATTTTCATGACAACGATCCATTTGGGATGTATGTCTATTTCGATGCAGACAGAAAGTATGGAGTAATCCTAAAGAACAGGAATTGCTACCTGGTGGAAGCAGACCTTACATTTAAGCAGATAGCCAGTAAATGCTCTTGTGCCGGTATCAGCTATGATGGCACGATGGTCTATTACAGTTCCTCTTCGGCAGGACTGTGGCTATATAATACTGAGACCGGGGAGGAGACTTTTCTTTCAGATAACGGTAGCAGACCATGTATTTCTCCGGATGGTAAAACAATTGTCTATAATGATTACCTACCTGACAGTAAACACGGCGTTGTTATCGGAGGAATCGGAAAAGAGCCGGTTGTTATTGATGAGACTAAAACCGGTATGTTTACGCCTTTGGCGGTTAACAACGGCGGTAACATTGTGTTCTATGAGCTGTACTCGGGAAACGACAATGGTTTTTACTGTTATGAAAATGGTGAGTCAAGGAGAATCAACAAGGAATATGCGTACCATTCTTACTTTGACAGATCCTGTGAGAAGGTGCTTTATACAGATAACGAAAAGTTATGGTACTTTGAGAGTGGGTTAGATGAGCCGGTAGAACTTGCAAATGACATACGCGAGATCGAGATAGTAGATGCTGATGTAAACCATACAGGTGACATGTGGAACAATGCTATTATTGGTGTGGATAACCTGGCAGATGCTGTGATACTGGATGGCGGAGATAAGACTTATTGCCTGAGTAAGGACTGCACATCGGCTGTGCAGCTCAGAGATGGCGGATATGCGTATAAGTATGCCATGACTTCAGAGGGACCGACCTGTCTATATAAACAGGATGGCGCTACCTATAAAGCGGTATATAAATCCGGTGATGTTGACGAGACGATCATATCCGAGAAAGACAGGATTTTGGAGCGCATAGAATATGTAGATGGTTTTTCTGAGGGCTTTATTCTAAAATTTGAATATGACGAACACGGTGATGACTTCAAACTCTATTATTTCAAAGAGGGCGAGGAAGATGTCCTTCTTGATAATTGCGGTGAGGAAAACGTTAACGGAGTGGTCTGGGATGAACTGTTCGAAAAATGCTACTACACATGTGATGGAGAACTCAGAAGCATTAATAAGGACGGATCACAAAAGACAACGGTTGCTACTGATGTGGACTACCTGATAGATTATGTAAACAGTGACGAAGTAGCAGGCTATGAAGGCAGTGATGGTAAATATTACATTGTCATAAACAACAATGTATTCGAAAAATAGGAAAAATAACCTCCCGATTTTCTCCAAAACGAATATTTTTGTTTGTACCTTGTGGAAGTATACTCTTATCAACAGGTAAGAACTTGGAGAAAACAAAAAGGAGGTGAACGCACATGATGACAATCATATTCTTTATTTTGTTCTTCATGATCTTCGGCAGACTGCTTGGTTTCGCATTCAAAGCAACCTGGGGCATAATGAAATTCTTGTTCTACATTGTGTTCCTTCCATTTATTCTTGTTGGAATGGTTGCTTACGGATTTGCTTTTATAGCTCTTCCGATTCTGCTGATCATCGGAGTTGTCGGACTTCTTAGAACAGCTTGATAATAAAAATGGCGCGGCCTGATGGCTGCGCCTATTTTTTATTTGTCTATGAAATTAGCCCTGGCTACTGCTTGAACTGCTTTCTGTTGTGTTCTGATCACTTGGCATCTGGCCGTTCATTCTGCCACCTTTGCCACCGCGGAACTGGCCGTTTGGCATCTGACCACCTTCAGGCATCTGACCACCTTCAGGCATCTGTCCGCCTTCAGGCATCTGTCCGTCAAAGCCTTCAGGCATCTCGCCATTTGGCATCTGACCGCCCATTCCTCCATGGCCTCCTCCGAATCCGCCCATTCCGCCCATCATCTGGTTGGTGAGCTCTGTAACTTCTTCGCCGTTAACTGTGACTGTTCCGCCGTTTAACTGAGCCTCGCCGTCCCAGTCAAAGGCTGAGTTTCCGGTAACTGAGATTGTTCCGCCGTTGATGTAGATATTTCCGTTGGCATCAAAACCGTCTGTGTCTCCGGCACCCATGTTTACAGTGATGTCTCCGCCGTTTACTTCGATAACAACATCGTAAGCAGTGCTCTTTTGAGTCGCGTTGATTCCGTCATCGGAAGCTTCAATCTTGATGGTTCCGTCGTTGATCTGAACGTAAGTTGCTTCAAGTCCCTCTGCAGCAGTGATATCAAAGGTTCCGCCGTCAATCATGAGAACGGTTGTTGCCTGGATGCCATCCTCTGTAGCGTTAATTGTGAAAGTGCCGCCCTGGATGTAGATATATCCAAGAGTATCGTCATCTGAATTTTCGCTGTGGAAAGCGTCTTTTTTACTTGTTATATCAAAAGAGCCATCGTAGATCCTGATGGAATCGTTAGCCTCTACAGCATCCTCTGTTGCTGTTATGTTATAGGTTCCGCCTGTAACCTTGAGG
Source organism: Butyrivibrio sp. (assembly GCA_017634825.1). Lineage (GTDB taxonomy): Bacteria > Bacillota > Clostridia > Lachnospirales > Lachnospiraceae > Butyrivibrio. Next base: position 5,666 of record JAGBMP010000014.1, on the reverse strand, counting down.
TCGTCCTTGGCAGAAATTCCGTTAGCTGTTGATTCAATATTAAGTGTTCCTGTTCCGTTGAGGACAAGGTCTGACTTTGAGTAGATAACTGCGTCTAAGTTTGTTGTGCCGTCAGCTGTAAAGGTTCCTGTGACCTTAAGAGTGCTGGTACCATCTGCAGTAGTTACAAATACTTTGTCTGCGCTCTTTACGTAGATTGCCGGATCTGTTGTGTTGGTAATGCTTGCTCCATCAAGTACGATCTGTACTTTGTCGATATCTGCAGCCTCTACGATAATTGATACATCGGTAGCTGTTCCGCTTATTACGTATACGCCTTCCTGTGTGATGCTGATGTCCTGGCCATCCTCAAGTGTCATGTAGTAAGCATCTGTAAGATCAGCCTCCTGTTCGAGATCTCTTTCGGAAAAGAGATCTGAAGTATCTATCAGTGTGTCGGAACTGGCTGAAGCTGATGATGAAGAAAGATTTTCTTCCTGGGTGCTTGTTCCGGACTCCGAAAGTTCTTTTTCCATGGAAGGCTCTGTTGTGTCGGCTGAGGACTCGGTCCCTATAGTTGATGAAACTATATCATCAACATCGGTTGATGCACAGGCTGTGAGTGCGATTGCTGATGTGATGAATACGGTCATTAAAGCTACTGTGATTTTTTCTCTTCTAAGCATTTTTGTTTCCCTCACTTTATTTGGATTAGATGCACTGTAAGTGCACGTGGTTTTCTTTGTTCTGAAGTCATTATTGCATAGCTACCTAAATCCAAACTTAAAGAACAATAAAAAAATTGTGACTCACTTGTGTGCTTTATTTGCAGCCCAGAGAGGAATCAGAGTAAGGAGCACGATGACGACGCCTGCCAGGAACAGCGTATTTGTGGGAAGGTAGGCTGTAAAGCCGTTCTCGTCGATGATCTCGCCGTTGTTCTTGATGATAGGGTTTGAGATGAGAGGCGCAACTACCATAGGAATCAGCACGTAGAAAATGATGCGGATGCCTTCAAACTGGCCTCTGGCGTCCTCGGGATAGAGTCTCTTGGACCATACGGTAATGGTCTGCAAAAAGAGAATGTAGCCGATGCCTACAAGGAGGACTCCGATAAGGAGTACGGGATTCCAAATGGTAGATGGGTTTACGTTTTCCGGGGAAACCAAAAGTCCGATAACCAGAAGGCCTATGGCGTTGATCACAACCGCAAACAAAATTATCAAAGAAGATTTATCTTCACGGATAAACTTAATAGCCGGTATTGATGTAAACATGGCAAGTAGAAGTCCCACGCCTTCAATAAGGCCCATGGTATCTGCTGTAAAGCCAAGGTAATAGATCATGAAATTACCAAGGTGAGAGAAGTATACATTAAATGAAATAAAGTAGACAGCCAGCATCAGGTTGACGAAGACAAGCTCGCGATGCTTTAAATACTCTTTTACATTGAATATGGAAAAGAACTGCTGGCTAAAACTGCCCTTGATCGAAGGGCGCAGAGTTTCCACATCCTTCATGCAAAAGAGCGACACAAGTCCAAGGACAATCACACTACCGCCGATAACTACAAACAGGCGCATATAATTGTCGTTAGCTCCGACCAGTAGTCCGCCAAGCACAGTTCCTGCAATGGTTCCGATAACCGGCTGAACTGCCAGAGCAGCGCCAAGAGAGCCGGAGTTTTCAGGTGTCATGTGGTCGTTGATCCAGGCATTAAATCCGATATCATTGCCCATGGAACCGAAGAAACTCATTATGGCATCGGCAGCGATAACAGCGAAGGCAATTCCGATAAAAGCAGCTGTGTCACTGTTTCTTTTGCCCAAAAACTCAGTCGTTCCAAAGAGAATAGTGAAGATGCCCCAGAAAATATAGCCCAGGGAAATAAGAGTCTTACGATTGCCTCTCCTGTCGGAAACGCAGCCGAAGAGGAACGTGGAGATCGTAGTGGCAAGAGCTGATATTGCAAGCATCCAGGATATGATGGTGGGATCCTTGGCAATCTTGGCGTACACGAAGGTGTTAAACCACTGATTCTCAATGTTCCAGCACAGCTGTCCGGCAAGGCCAAGAAGCCATACCAGTATCCAGAATTTTGCGGGATTTGTCTTTTTACCTGTTTTCATGTTTGCCTCCCTATAAATATTGATAATTCTATTATAATACTTGCCGAGGTAAGGTTACATTTAGCCCTCAAATATGGTATAAATATTCGAGGAAAGATAAGCCCGGAACAGGGGGAGGTTATAGTTTTGAACAACAGAAATATTCTAAAGAACAAATTGTTTTTGTACCTGACGGAATTCTTTGCAGGAATGTCCGTTATGGCAGTGGAGCTGGGTGCATCGAGGCTCCTGGCACCTTACTTCAGTTCATCGCAGATTGTTTGGACCATTATCATCGGAACCATCATGATCGCCATGGCACTGGGTAATATCTACGGCGGAAGGAAGGCAGATAAAGATCCGAATCCCGATAAGCTTTATCGCAGGATACTTATCGCAGCTATCTGGATCGGCCTGATACCCGTTGTTGGCAAGTATATAATTATTGGAATTTCAGCGCTGATAATTTTTACGGTTAACAGCAATTTCCTGGTTATTGCAGCTTTTGCAGCATGTATGGTGGTGTTTGTATTCCCGCTGTTTTTGCTTGGAACAGTAACACCGAGCCTTGCGAAATATACCACAGATTCTCTGGATGATAACGGAAAGATCATCGGAACTTTAGGCGCATCAAATACAGTCGGAAGTATCATCGGTACTTTCGTGCCTACGTTTGTGACAATCCCGGCAGTGGGAACAGCCGTGACATTCCTGATCTTTGCAGGTGTTTTGCTTGCACTGGTTGTAGTTTATTTCTTAAGTCCGGCAGAAGGAAAAAAATCTCTGGCCAAAGGTGATATGACAAGGATCATAGCTGGTATCCTGGTTTTCGTACTTTGCGTTGCTTTTGGCCACAATACCAGCTTTGCATTTTGGGAGAGTGGACTTACCTATGAGGGCGAGTCGGTTTACAACTACCTTCAGGTTAAGGAAACAGACAGAACAGTGATCCTTTCCACAAATGTTCTGTTCGGTGTCCAGTCTATCCTGATCAAGGACGGAGCTCTTACCGGAATGTATTACGATTATGCTCTTGCTGCTCCGTACATGGCAGGCATCAAGGAGAAGCAGGCAGCAGGTGAGGACTGCAACGTTCTGATCCTTGGCATGGGTTCAGGAACCTATGCAACTCAGCTCTCAAGATATTTTGACAATGTTAAGGTTGAGGGTGTTGAGATTGATGATAAGATCACTGCCCTTGCACATGAATACTTCCAGCTTCCCGAGGATGCGAAGGTTACAACCTATGATGGAAGAGCGTACCTGGCAGCAGACAAGGATTTGTACGATGTTATCATGGTCGATGCCTATCAGGATATTACCATTCCTTTCCAGATGTCATCTGTAGAGTTCTTCACCATGGTAAAAGAGCATTTGGCTCCCGGCGGAGTTATGGTCGTTAACATGAATATGTACAGCGATGATGGATTTACTGACGGAGCTTCTGAGGGTGAGGCAAGCATCAATACTTATCTTGCTGATACCATTAGCCATGTTTTTGAAAATGTTGTTGTGGTAGATGTTCCGAATGCAACCAATAAGGAACTCTTTGCTACCGATTCGGATGATTTCATGGTAAGGCTTGGTACCAACGCTGCCATGGAAGATAATCCAGACCTTAGCGCTATGATGAAGAAGGTCATGGATACAAGCCAGAGCTATATGGGAAGAGGCCACATCATGACTGATGACAAGGCTCCTGTAGAGCTTCTTGGAATGAAGCAGATCGACCTGATCATTAAGGATGAAGTTTCATATTACAGAAAGATATATGAGCAGAAGGGAATTCAGGGGCTTATAGACCTGCTGTGATTTGTTTTATGAATTGAATATAGTGGAGGCGCTCCGCCTCCTGCCTTCCCCGGATAGGGGATTGTAGCACAAAACGCCAAGCTATCAAGGACAAGCTAAAGTGCGCTAAAAAGCAGCGCATCCTTGACATCTTGGCGTTTTGTGCGTTTAGGTCACTAAGGGGGAAGGCAGAAGGGTGCTGCCGGGACGGGATGCGCGTTGCGGCAGGGAGAATCCCTTTGTGCAAGTATTAGCTCAGTGTATGGGTGACCAATAGGGTGGATGAGTGGGGGAGCAGTGGGGTAGCTGATCCGGAGACTCAGATTTACTGCCCTGAAGGGGAAATTCAGAATATACCGTAATGGGGAAACCGTGATTCAGGGAGTACTACTGTCCTGGAAGAAAAACTTCAAAAATACCGTAATGGAAATTAGGGTGATTCATGAATTACTACTGTCCTGGAAGAAAAACTTCAAAAATACCGTAATGCAAAATGATGTGATTCATGAATTACTACTGTCCTAGAACAGAAACTTCAAAAATACCGTAACAAAGTGCGAACAGGTGCTCTGAGCGTTACTGTCCTAGAGCAAAAACTCCTAAAAAACCGTAACAAAGTGCGGATAGGTACTTGGAACGTTACTGTCCCAGAGTAAAAACGTCTAAAAGACAGTAATGGAATCGGGACAGGGACAGGAGAGCTACTGTCTGAGAAGAAAAACTTGCACAAGACAGTAATGGCGGCCGGAACATAGTAGATGAAAGTGTGAGTGGTGTGGTCCGGAAGGTCCACTAATATGCCTTCCCCGCTTAGTGACCGCTATGCACGAAACATGAAGGATGCAAGGGACAGTACGCTGAGCCATAATGCTCGGGCAGCCCTTGCATCCTTCATGTTTTGTGCTACAATCCCGCAGGCGCGGGGAAAGGCATGCATTGGCATGTGCGGAGCACATGATAAACAAGAACCCGACGGCGCGAAAAAATGGCGCCTCTCCGTATACTACGTTCCGCAATATCTGGAAAGACGCCACAAGGGGATGAAGTTATTTGAGGCCTGAGTTTAAATTACTTGTACTGTGCTGCGTTGGACTTATCTACAGGTGAGAAAGGAACCCATACATAGAGGCCGTCCTCTGTAACACCTGTAACATCAGCAGCTGTGCCCTTCTTGGCAATGGCGATAGCTGTTTCTACACAGGCAGCGCCCTGAGCAGCAGCATCCTGAAGGACGGTGAACTGCATTCCGCCGTTAAGGATTGACTCACAGCCCGGAACGGTTGCATCGACTCCGACAACGGGAACTGCCTGAGGATCCATGCCAAGTTCCTGCATTGCCTGAACTACACCGAGAGCCATGTTATCGTTGTTGCAGATTACGCAGTCATATGGCTGGTTTGTCTTTAAGAAAAGCTTGAACTCGTCGCAGGCCTTCTGGGTATCCCAATAAGCTGTGTCGTTGAATACAAAGTTGGCATTAACGCCCTGCTGTTTAAAGTATTTCTTAACAGCTTTTGTTCTTCCTGCAGCAGCAGGATGTCCGGGCTGACCTGAGAAGAGACAGATGTTTATGCTGGAAGGTTTTCCAAGTTTATTCCATACATATTCAGCTTGCATCATGCCTGCATCGATTTCGTAACTTCCTACATACATGTACTTATTGGGTTTAAGGTATGCTGCATCCGGTTCTGAGTTTGTGAACAGAATCGGAATATCGCCGGCTGCAACTTCAAGCTGAAGTGTGGTTTCAACGTTTACAGGATTACAGATGATAACATCATATCCGCT
>JAGBMP010000013.1 GCA_017634825.1 Butyrivibrio sp. | reverse complement strand
TCGTCAACATATTCCAGGATATCTCCCGGCTGACATTCAAGTGCCTTGCATATTGCATCAAGGGTCTCAAGCCTTACGGCTTTTGCTTTGTTGTTTTTGAGGATGGATAAATTGGCCAGGGTTATACCGACTTTGCCGGCCAGTTCCGTAAGGCCCATCTTTCTCTTAGCCATCATGACATCTAAGTTTATTACGATCATATCTTTCACCTGCCCCGTTAAATGGTTAAATCATTTTCCTGCTTGTATTTCACTGCCCTGTCAAAGACTCTTGCCAGAACCTTGCTAAAGAGTCCTGCAAAAAGAAATACACCGGCGATAACCACAGCGGCGGTGGTGAAATATACAAAGCATCTAAAGATCTTGATGCCTGCGATGACAAATGCGTAAGTGCCCATTCGGTACAGGCTCTTTACGTTGGCTTCCACGAAGCAGTTATCATCAATTACGGTCTTCATCATCTTCCTGAGTTCAAAGAGTATAAGGAGTGTGAAGACTCCTACAGCCATGATCGAGACCACTGCATACCAGAAGTGATCGGCGATGGCTGCGTATTCTGTCTGCTCACCCAAAGTTCGGATCGTCATCTGAACTGAGTATTTCAGGGTGAAGGGGACGGATGCAACTGCCAAAAGTCCGAAGTAGAAGCACATATCCAAGATAGTCTTAACGAAAATATTCAATTTGTTATCCATGTTATCCTCCAAGTACTTGTGTATATTTTCTTTATAGCACGTCCTTTTTCGAATTGCAATATAAATTTATTGTAAAACGATAAATATTTTTCGAAAGTCAATGTCTTGTAATGTTTATGCATGTTTAATAATTAGATACACATTATTACACATTATTGTGTTAAAATTAGAATGTAATAATGTGCACTTTCCTTTGGCTATAGGTGAGTATGAATATTCACAAACTGAATCAGAGTCACAAATTACATAGAAGTATTCTTATAAGGCAGGTCCTTCGGATGACTGCGATTGCTTTGCTTGCAGTTATTCTGATCGGAACTGTCTTTATGTCTTTTACGGCAAAAGTAAATGCCGGCGAGGAAAAGATAGTCCGCGTTGGCTGGTTTGAATCGACCTATTGCCATCTTGATCAGCTCGGAAGGCGCTCGGGGCTTGCCTACGATTATCAGCAAAAGATCGCAGCCTATACCGGTTGGACTTACGAATATGTCGATGGAACATGGCCGGAACTCTTACAGATGCTAAGAAACGGTGAGATCGACATGCTAAGCGACGTCTCCTACACAAAGGAGAGAGCAGAGGACCTTCTTTATTCCAGGATTCCGATGACATCTGAGACGTACTATATCTTCATTAAGGCCGGAAATAACAAAATGACTCTTGAAGATATAAATACATTTAACGGAAAAGTATTTGCAGCTGATAAAGACAGTATGCAGGCCGAATATATCAAGAAGTGGGCCGAGAATGTAGGCATCAAGATCGACCTTGTGGAGACCATGGACGCATCTGTTGATGATAGCTTTGATATGCTTGAAAAGGGCGAAATAGACGCCTATGTGACCGTGGAATCCTACGGCAACAGGGAAGGATGCATGCCTGTATGTTCAGTTGGCTCATCCGAGAGCTTTTTTGCCGTGACCAGAGGTCGTACGGATCTTATAAAAGAGCTGAACTCGGCCATGGCAAAGATCCAGAATGAGAACCCGTATTACAACCAGAAGCTCCTTCAGAAGTATATCTGGTCAGCAAAGACCAATACATATCTTACGGCAAAAGAAATCGCCTGGCTCTCCGAACATGGAAAGATCAGAGTGGGCTACAGAAACAACTACATGCCATTCTCTACAGACGAGAGAGGTGTTTTGACAGGTGCCCTGGGAGACTTCCTTGCACTTGTGCCTGACAAGGTCAAGGATACTGAGATAGAATTTGAGACAGTGCCTTACGCTACTGCACAGGGTTGTCTATCAGCTCTGCAAAACGGAGAAATAGATGTTGCAGCTCCAATCAATCTAAGCCCGTCAGATGCTGAGAATATGGGACTGCTTAGCACGGAATCCTTAATGGAAACCGAGATCTTTGCTGTTGTAAAACCCGGAAATCCTAAAGATATCTTCACTGATGAGAATGTTAAGGCTGCAATTCTGTCAGGAAGCGTCAATTTTGAGGTCTTTGTAAAAGACAATTATCCGGATTGGGAAATTGTATTTGAACCGTCACTTGAAGAATGCTACAAAGCTGTTTATATGGGAGATGCAGACTGTACATTCGTAAACAGCTATCGAATAACGCTGGTTGACAGGCTAAGAAGGCGTTATAAGCTATCACTCCTTGCAACAGGACAGAACATGGAATTCGCCTTTGCGGTGAAAAAAGGAAACAGCGAGCTGTATTCTATCATGAATAAGCTGGTTGTCCTCACCGATTCAAGTGAGACAGCGACCAATCTCTCGCGTTATGCAGGTTCTACCGATAAAGTCACATTTGAGGATTACATTCAGGACAATGCAGCATCATTCCTTGCTGTGGCAGCAGTTATCCTGTTTATCATGCTTCTTCTTACGGTGGCAAAGGTCCGCTCGGATAGAAAGGCTTTGGATAGGCAGAAACTTATCGATGCTACAGAGCTGGATCCTCTGACCAAGCTATATACCAGGAACTATTTCTTTGAATATGCAAACAGAATGCAAAATGAAAATCCTGACTATAAGCTTGATGCAATTGCAGTAAACATCGAACAGTTCCATGTAGTAAATGCTATTTATGGATGGGATTTCGGCGATAAAGTTCTGCTCGCACTTGGTGAGGAGGTCAAGGCTTATGTAGGTGAGAATGATGGAATCGCCTGCAGATCCACAGCCGACAGATTCTACATCTATTGCCTGCACACTGATGATTACAAGGGAATTTACGACAGACTTCAGAGGGCGGTGGATGTCTTTTCCGAAAATGTAAGCATACGCATCAGGATGGGTGTTATACCCTATCAGCCGGATCTTGGTCCGATTGAGCTATTTGACAGGGCAAGGACTGCCAGCAGCATGGTAAGAGGCGGACATCATGACAGGATGATGGTCTTTAACGAGGAGATGAGGAAAAGAGAAATCCTCGAGCAGAAGCTTACTAATGACCTTAAGTATGCGCTTGAGCAGCATGAATTTGTTGTTTTCTATCAGCCTAAGTACAACGTTCAGGTAGATCCGCCGATTCTGCAGAGTGCAGAGGCGCTGGTCAGATGGAACCACCATGAACTTGGAATGATTCCTCCCGGAACTTTTATAAATCTTTTTGAGAGAAACGGACAGATCGGACAGATTGATAAATATGTCTGGAATGAAGCTGCAAGGCAGATAGGTGAGTGGAAAGAGAAATATGGCATATCCATTCCGGTATCTGTAAACCTCTCCAGAATGGATATGTTCGAGCCGGAGCTGATCAAAAATATCGATGAAATTATTGAACGAAACGGCATTTCAAGAGCTGCGCTCCATTTGGAGGTTACAGAGTCAGCCTACACGGATGATGCCGAGCAGATCATCGGCGTAGTAGGAGACTTAAGGAGTCGTGGCTACATCATAGAGATGGACGACTTCGGAACAGGCTATTCGTCGCTGAACATGCTCTCCAGAATGCCTGTTGATATATTAAAGCTCGACAAGAGTTTTATCGACAAGATAGAAAAACCGAAGAGCGCAAGGAGAAAGACATCCGCATGATCGAGCTGATCCTCGATATCGCCAAGAGCCTAAAGCTCATGGTTGTAGCCGAAGGTGTAGAGAACGGCGATCAGCTTGAATTCCTTAAGGGACACGGGTGCGAGATGGTTCAGGGATACTACTTCTCGAAGCCGGTACCCGCGGAAGATTTTGAGAAATTGGCATTTGGGGAGAAATGAATATAGGGTGCGAGGAGAGAGCTTAACATCTCTGCCCCGCAGAAAATGAATTGTAGCACAAATAAAGAAGGCGGCAAGGGCTGCCCGAGCACAGAGCTCAGCGTACTGTCCCTTGCCTCCTTCTTTTTTTGCGCGTATTGGTCACTAAGCGGGGCAGGAAGGAGGGATACAGGCGCTTTGACAGGTAAATGGTAGTGGACACTGTGGAGCCGGAGTGATGTAAGAGATAAGAAAAACTTATAACCCCCTATAAGAACCATGTCTTTTACAAAGGAGCCGGGCTAAAGCATAATCCTAAATAACAAATTTGATTTAGTTTTGAGGAGGACAAAGATATGAAAAAGAATCTCATTGCTACAGTTTTAGGAACAGCATTAGTCATTGGATCACTTACAGGTTGCGGAGAAGCTGCTTCAGCTAGTGCAAATGCAGCTGAGACAAAGGCAGAGGAAGCAACAGAAAAGACAGAAAGCTCAGAGACAGCAGATCAGGCACAGGCTGTTGAAGTTAAGACCATTAAGGCTGCAACAGGTGGCGGACCTAAGCCTTACGTATATGTTGGAGAGGATGATCAGCCTACAGGTTATGACATCGAAGTACTGAAGGCAGTATTCGACATTATCCCTGAATATGATCTTGAGATTGAAGTTACAGATTTCCCTTCAGTATTTGCAGGACTTAACGCAGGAAACTATCAGATCGGTGTTAACAATTTCTCATATAACGAAGAGAGAGCAAGTTCTTACCTCTACTCACTTCCTTATGACAAGGTAAGCTACGTATTTGTCTATGGTAAGGATCAGACACCTATCACATCACTTGCAGATGCAGCAGGACTTTCATTCGAAGGTGGTGCGGGCGTATCAGTAACAAATGCAATCGAGCATTGGAACGAGCTGAATCCTGATGCACAGATCAACATTACATACACAGAGGCAGATACAACAGTTGAGCTTCAGCACATCGAGGACGGAACAACATCCTTCGGAATCATTGATGGTCCTATGTATACAGCTTATGTTGACGAGTATGGATTTGATATCGACAAGTCAAACATTCCTGAGGACGAAGTTAAGCTCATCGCTGATAACCTCTATGCATACTACATTCTTCCTAAGGATGAGACAGAACTCAGAGATAAGATTGATGAAGCAATCAAGCAGCTCAAAGCCGACGGAACATTAAAGAAACTCTCAGAGCAGTTCTTTGGCGGAGTTGACCAGTCACCTGAAGATGAAATCCTTAACGCAGGAAAGACAAACTAAATCATGAATATTACTTATAAGATAACAAAAGAGAATATCAATTGGGAAGAGGTTGCTGAGGTGCTTAGAAAGTCCCACCTTTCTGACCATTCTGCAAAAGAGCAACAGATTGTCTTTGAGAACAGCTACGCCGTCGTATTTGTATACGACGGCGAACGTATAGTAGGAGTTGCCAGGGCGCTCTCTGACGGACTCTTCCAGGCGGCTGTTTACAACGTTGCCCTTGATGAGGAATATCAGGGAAAGGGAATCGGAAGACAGCTCATAGGTAAGCTTCTGGAGCAGCTTAAGGGTCAGAATGTAATTCTTTACACTCATCCGCACACTGTGGAGATGTATGAAAAGTTTGGCTTTAGAAGAGCCAAGACGGCGCTGGAACTGTTTGATGCAACTGAGGAAGAGCTTGGATGGCTTGAAAATGCAGGTTTCTTCCTTCCCAAGGATTACAGATTTGAGGATGAAAAAGACAGATCCGACATGAAGGGACCTACATGGAAAAATCCGGATTCAAGGATCGAGGTATAAAGGGGAGGCAGGTATGTCATATATAGTGCCGTTTCAGACAGTGGAGCTGTTTGAGAATACATTCAAAAAACAGATTAATAAAACGACAGGAAAGGTTGAGGGCAGGAAATTTGTCTTTGATAAATTGTTTGGGGACGGAGAAGACAAACTACCTGTGGAGGCAGACAGATACAGACTGATCTGGATGCCGGGATGTCCGCATTCGAATAAGGCAGTCATTACACTGCGCCTTCTTGGCCTTGACAGAGTTATCAGCATTGGTGAAACCGGCATACTAAGAGACCCGAGAGGATGGGTGTTCTCAGAGGATCTTGGAGAAGTTGATCCGGTTTTAAAGATCCATTATCTCGATGACGCGTACTTAAAAGGAGATCCAACCTTTACCGGGAGGTCCACAGTCCCTGCAATTGCAGATGTTACAACAGGAGCGATTGTTCAAAACGATCCTGTAAACATTCCCAAATACTTTGTTCTTGATTGGAAAAAGTTCCACAAAGAGAACGCACCGGACCTGTATCCCGAAGCGCTTCGCGAAGAAATAGATGAGTGGAGCGATTTTATCAACAAGAAGGTAGACGCCTACGGATGCGGCTTTGCAAGAGACCAAGAGACCTTCGATGAGTCTTTTGATAACTACTTTAAGACTCTGGATATGCTGGAAGAGAGGCTAAAGGACAGGAGATTTATAAACGGAGATCACATCACACTTTCCGATATTCATCTCTATGTAGCCCTGATCCGCTTCCACATCAACTATCACCTGGTGTTTGGCGTCAACAAGAAAAGACTTCAGGACTACCCGAATCTGTGGGGATATACAAGAGACATTTATCAGACAAAGGGCTTTTTCGAGTATACGAAACTTGAGCTTATCAAGAAGCACTACCAGCTTTCTCCTCACATGAGAGCTAAGCTTGGTAATGTATACGGTCTTATAGGAACAGGCCCTGATAACCGCCAGCTCCTTGCTCCCACAGGAAGAGAGAAGTTGTCAAAAGACCCTGAGCACAAGTTCACTTTGGAGGAAAATGCCAATGAACTTTTTGGCCATGATACTTTGGAACATGAAAAAGAATATCTTGAGTATGCACTTATTAAGCCCATTAAAAGGGCAGCAGAGGCAACTTATCAGAACGAACTTGAGAGATGGGCTCATCAGGAGGAAGATGCCTTTGAATGTATCGACGACAGGCTCGGTAATTCCAAGTTTCTTTTGGGAGATGAGATAAGTGAGGCAGATAAGGAGCTCTATAAGATACTTCTTCGTCACGATCACATCTACTACTATCTGAGCAAGCTAAACTTCGCCAAGGCTACAGATTATCCGAATTTGAAAAGATATATCGAAAGGCTCTCAGGTATAGAAGAGATAAGGAATTCGATAGACATTGTAAAAGAAAAAGAGCAGGCCTTTCTGGAACTGGAGGATGAAAGAAATCCCTATCATCTGATATTCAGAGGACCTGAAACTATATAAATGTTGGAGGTAGATATGCCGGAATTTGAAGCAGCTGCTTGCTCACTTGCAGCACACAGAAAAAAGATTGAAGAACAAAACAAGAATAATTCAGGATTTGGCAATGTTGCCTCATCTGAGCTTAAAAGAGAAATCGCAGATAACGGAGCCTTTGTGAGGCAGCAGAACAGATTTGATACGCCCTTTGGAAATAAAGAGGGACAGCTCCCGGTAGAAAAAGGCAGATACAGACTAATCTGGACTCCACTCTGCCCCTGGGCAACAAGGCAGGTCATTGCCTTTGGCCTTCTTGGAATAACAGAGGACGTTATAAGCGTTGGTAAAGTTGCACCTGTAAGAACCGATAAGGGATGGGAGTTTTCACTGGATGAAGGCGGAGTTGATCCGGTACTTGGGATACGCTATCTTCCTGAAATCTATGCTGAGACAGATCCTGAATATCAGGGTAGAGCTACAGTTCCGACAATAGTTGATGTTAAGACGAGAAAGGTCGTTAACAACGATTACCACAAACTTACAAATTATTGGGAGACAGTGTGGAAACCATTTTGGAAAGAGGGTGCGCCTGACCTTTATCCACAGGAACTCAGAACCGGAATAGATGCTCTTAATGAGATCCTCTTTAACGAGATAAACAACGGTGTTTACAAGGCGGGATTTGCCAGATCTCAGGAGCAGTATGAGCTCAACTACAAGCTTGTATTTGACAGACTTGACTGGCTTGAAGACCACCTTAAGGACAACAGATTCCTGTTTGGCGACAGACTTACCGACTCCGATATCAGACTCTATGTAACGCTTGCACGCTTTGATACTGCTTACTACTTTGGATTCAGGCTCAACAAAAAGCGCATAAGAGACTATGAGAACCTATGGAATTATGCAAAAGAGCTATATTCTATCCCGGCATTTAAGAATGCAACGGATTTCGACGCAATAAAGAGAGGCTACCTTCTTGGTGCTGAGGAAAATCCCAACAACATACTTCCGCTTGGGCCTGATAACAGCGTATGGGAAGAGCCAAATAACAGAGCGGAGAAATTCGGAAAACTTGTGATTTGAGGGGGATAAAAAAGTGGCAGTAGTAGATCACGTTACAAATAAAGAAGTACAGCAGAACGGAAAATTTGAAAGGCAGCCCAACAGGTTTACAACACCTTTTGGTGACGGAGAGGGAGAGCTTCCTGTAGAAGCAGGCAGATACAGACTTCTGTGGGCTCCCGTGTGCCCCTGGGCCAACAGATCCATCATAGTAAGAGAGCTTCTTGGACTTGAAGATGTTATTTCGGTTGGTACCCTTGATCCCATAAGACCCAACGTTCCGTGGTCAGACTGGTCTTTTACCCTGGATGAGGATGATAAAGACCCGGTTCTTGGAATTAAACTCCTTTCAGAAGCCTACAAGAAGGCAGACCCCGACTACGACGGAAGATTCACCGTTCCTGCGCTTGTCGATGTTACAACAGGCAAGGTCGTAAACAACGATTACTTCAATCTCACTTTATACTTTGAGACAAAGTGGGAGAAGTTCCACAAGGAAGGTGCACCGGATCTTTATCCGGAAGAATTAAGAGATCAGATAGATGAGCTCAACGCCTTTATCTTCCACGACGTCAACAATGGCGTTTACAAGGCGGGATTTGCCAAGAGCCAGGAGGCTTACGAGGATGCATTTCACCTTGTATTTAACGCCTTTGATAAGCTTGAGGAGAGACTTTCGGAAAAGAGATTTCTCTTTGGCGACTACATAACAGAGTCCGATGTAAGACTCTATGTCACTCTTGCAAGATTTGATGTGGCATACTTCAACGGCTTTAGAGTAAATAAGAAGATGCTGAAGGACTATCCGAATCTCTGGGGATACGCAAGAGATCTTTATGAGGAAAAAGCCTTTGGAGGAAATACGGATTTTGACGCGATAAAGAAGCACTATCATCTGTGCTGCCTTGAGACCAATCCTCTAAATATCCTTCCTGCAGGACCTGACCTCTCAATTTGGAAAGAGCCTCACGGAAGAGAAAAACTTAGCAAAGATCCGACCAATAAATACAGAAAGAAGGGATGAGAGCATGGAAGCATTCAGAGTTACAAAAGATTCACCCAAGTGGCTTTTTGAAGCCTACGATTACGCAAGGACAGATGCTTTTGTCTTCGGACAGAACATCCCCATCGTTGCAGAATATTCTCACGATGAGCCAATCGATGACGACTACAAAGCGGTTGTACTTATAGAGGACAACAAGCCCGTAGCGGGATGTAAGATTTCTTTTCCCTTCGATGGAGTTGGTAAAATAGGCAGAGTCTGTGTTACAAGGCAGTATCAGAAAAACGGCGCAGGCAGCAGACTTATCGATGAGGCAGAGGAATGGATACGTGAATTTGGCGTCTCAAAGATTGTCATTAACAGCCAGGACAGAGCTCAGGGTTTTTATGAAAAGCTTGGATACAAGCTGGTTCCAAAGGTAAACCCGAGAGCTTATGAAGAAATTGTTGTTGATAGTGAGGATCAGATTCCGAAGGACTATACGCCAAAGAAAAACGATCTGGGATTCTCTTGTGTTCTTGTCGAAAAATACGTTTCTTAAGTTTTTTACAGGCGGGAGGAGAGACTATGGCAAATGAAGGAATCGGCAAAACAGAACCCGTAAATCGTGATGGGGAAATTTGGCAGGACATAAAGCAGAAGATTTCTGACTTGAATTATGGCAATGTGAATATAACTGTTCAGGACGGCAAGATCATTCAGGTCGAGACGAGCCAGAAGACGAGATATAAATAATCTTTATCGCTCGATATAAGTGTTTCATAATAGGCAAAAGACCTGAGATATGTATAATGATACCTAACAACAAATATTATTACTGACCGGACAACCGGAGGTAAGAGCAAAGAAACAGATTGCTTTTATCTCCGGTTTTTTTGTTGGGAGAGGAGAGAAAAAATCATGATATTGAAAAATCTGAAAAGAATTTTGGCAGTACTCGGCACAATCGCACTTATAGGTGCAACAACAGCCTGCAGCGGCTCAAAAGCTGAAGTGGCAGGTGTAAAAAAAACGGAATCTCTGGACAAAGTTCGAATTGGTCTGGTGACAACGGGAGCAGTGAGACCGGCGTTGGTTGTGGCTGCGAATGAACTTGGTTATTACGCAGACGAGGGACTCGAGGTTGAGTTTATTCCTCTTGATGACAGCACACAGGGAATTGCAGCTCTGGGAACCGGTAAGCTCGAGGTTTGGCCCTATGCAGTTACACCGTCTCTTTCACAGATAGCTCAGGGCAATGACCTGGTGATATTTGCAGGAACAGCAACGGAAGGATCCTCGATGGTCAAGGGGAAGGGCAACGAGGATGTGGACTTTAGAGACTATCAGAACTGGGTTGGAAAAAATATCGCTTTCCAATCTACAAGCACAACACACCCGCTTATCTTAA
Source organism: Butyrivibrio sp. (assembly GCA_017634825.1). Lineage (GTDB taxonomy): Bacteria > Bacillota > Clostridia > Lachnospirales > Lachnospiraceae > Butyrivibrio. The sequence continues at coordinate 9,616 of JAGBMP010000013.1, read as the reverse complement.
AGCTTTTAAAGGACAACGGTGTAAACCCGGACGACATCAACTGGGTTGAGATCTCCAGCGAGGAACAGGTTCTCGAAGCTCTGAAGAAAGGAAGCGTTGATGCAGGATTCCTTACAGAGGAGAGGCTTATCGTAGGTCAGAAGTCAGGACTGGTTGAAGCTTTCCAGCTGGCTGAGGTTCTCGGAAATTACGTATGCTGCAGACAGACAGCAAACGGCACTTATTTCAAAGAACACCGGGATGTGTTCAAGAGACTGATCAGAGCCCAGATAAGAGCGCTCAGAGACTACAGAGATGATACATCAAAGGTTGTTAAGGCGGTATCTGATTATATCGATCAGGATTATGAGTATGTTGAGCACTACATCGCAACGCCCAATCCTGTAGCTACCGGAGCATTTGCTCAGTACAAGAATCCTGTAAGTCCCGATCCTTTGTTCAACAAGGTTGAAGAGCTCTACAACGCACAGATCGACGCTGGTTTCTTTACTCCGGCTGAGGGTGTTGACCTCAAGGATCATTTTGATATTTCTCTCTTTGAAGAGGCGGCAAAAGAGCTTGTAGAGGAATATCCGGATGACAAAGCTTATCAGGAGATCCTGGATCTCTTTTACAAAAACAATTCAAATTACTAATTATTCTTCAGGAGGTTTGTATGCCTGATATTGATGTAAAAAATGTGTCATTTGAATATGAATACGAAAACAAGAAATATCTGGCGCTTGATAATGTCAGCCTGAGAATTCAGGACGGAGAATTTGTTTGCATCATAGGTCAGTCAGGGTGTGGTAAAAGCACCCTGATCACCTTGATGGAAGGTTTGCAAAAACCTTTGGCAGGTCAGATCCTGATTGGCGATAAAAATGTCGACGGGCCGGGCAAGGACAGGTGCATGGTATTCCAGCATTACTCATTGTTTGCCTGGCTTACGGCCAAGAGAAATGTGATTTTCGGAATCAAGCAGGTCTATCCTAAGATGCCAAAAAAAGATCTGGATAGGATTGCTACAGATTATCTGCATAAGGTTGGCCTTGAAGGATATGAAAATAAGTATCCGAGACAGCTCTCCGGCGGACAGCAGCAGAGAGTTGCAATCGCCAGAAGCCTTGCGATGAATCCTGACATACTTCTTATGGATGAGCCTTTTGGAGCAGTAGACACAAAGACAAGGACCGAGCTTCAGGATCTTCTCTTAGATCTTTGCAGGAACGAAGAAAAGAAGAGAACGGTAGTATTCATTACACATGACGTAGATGAAGCGCTTTATCTTGCAGACAGAATAATATTCATGCAGCCAAAGAAAATACGAAGAGACATTCAGACGAATTTCGGAAAAGTGAGAAAGAGAGATGAGCTTACTTCAAGCCCTGAATATCAGAGTCTTAGAAGAGAACTCATCGGTCTGTTTTACGAGAGAGTCAGGGATGAGATTGCAGAGGAAGGAGTTTACATATGATCGGCATTATCTTTAACCTTCCAAATCTTTTATACGTAGTGGCGGTAGCAATCTCTTTTCTCAAACCTGATTATGAAATGCAGTCACCAATTGCATATATCATAGTGCTCACACTTTTTGAACTGGCGCATTTAAGGAGCAGGATTTTCAGGAAAGATGATGGACATCCGGATGATATGTACTCGATCATTTTCGCCATAGCAATACTCTGGGATGTCGAGGCCAAGTTTATAAAGAGCCTTCACTACACGGTATTTCCACCGCCGGAAAATGTATTTAGCATTTTTACGCAGGACTACGACAAAATGATCCAGGGCTTTTTCCATTCAATCGGCCTGATCATAGCAGGCGTGGGACTGGGAATGTTCTTCGGAGTCTTCTTAGGACTTCTTATTGGATGGAACTTAAGAGCAAGACAGTCACTGACACCCATCATAAACGTTATCGCAGCTATTCCGGCGCTTGTGTATGCACCCTACGTTGTAGCTGTTGCACCTGATTTCAAGTCGGCGTCAATAATAACAATTTTTTTGGGAATCTTTTTCCCGACACTGATGAACATGATAGGAAATGTTGCAGCGGTAGATAAGAGACTTATAGACAGTGCAAAATCCCTGAACCTTTCATCTTTTGACATGATATTCAAAGTTCTTTTACCGGACTGTGCAATACCTGTGATCACGAGTTTGAGGATCAGGATTTCCGCAGCGTTCATGATACTGACCATGGCAGAGACCATCGGCTCAAACACAGGTCTTGGTTACTACGTCAGAAAGTGGTCAAGTTTTGCGGATTACGAAAGAGTTTTTGCGGGGATAATTTTAATAGCTGTTGTGGTAACGGCCATCAACAGTCTGATCAAGATATTTGAGGGTCACACCATGAAGTGGACCACAGCATAAAGAAACAGGAAAAGGATAGGAACACAATGGCAGCAAGTTACGAGGAGCTTTCAAAGAATCATCCGTGTTTTGGGGGATGTCGGTTTAATGCGGGAAGAATACATTTGCCGGTGAGTCCCGGATGCAATATAGCCTGCAGGTTCTGCGACAGAAAGATCAATGATGTGGAACAAAGGCCGGGGGTTTCATCAACTGTGATAACTCCTCAGGAGGCAGGAGATTTCATAGACAAGGCGCTGGAGCTGGTACCAAACATCAAGGTCGCAGGCATAGCGGGACCCGGAGATACACTGGCAACGGATTATGCCTTTGAGACTTTCAGAAGAATCGACGAAACGCATCCCGAGCTTTTAAAATGCATGAGCACAAACGGGCTTCTTCTGTACGACAAGGCAGATGAACTTATTGAGACCGGAATAGATACCATTACAGTTACGGTAAATGCAGTAGATCCTGAGATTGAAATGCAGCTGAACGATTACATCTATTATCACGGACAGAAGTACATCGGAATAAAGGCAGCAGAGATACTTATTGAGAATCAGCTAAAGGGGATAAAAAAGGTGGCTGATGCAGGTGTTACCGTGAAGATCAATACCGTGCTTGTTCCGGGAATCAATGATAAACATATTAAGACAATTGCAAAGACAGTAAAAGAAGCAGGAGCAATCCTTTATAACATAATTCCGCTGATACCACAGGCTAAGCTGAAAGACCTTCGAAGACCTACGAAGGAGGAACTTGAAAAGGCTCAGAGTGAGGCGGAAGAATACATAAAAGTCTTTAAGCACTGCGCACATTGCAGAGCGGATGCAGTAGGTGTTCCGGGGATCTCGGAATACTCTAAGCTCGTATATCAGAGCAGATTAAATGTGAAAGCCACATTTTCACACGGATAAATAAACGGAGGAGATTGAAAAAATGAGACAGATAGCTATTTATGGTAAGGGTGGAATCGGAAAGTCCACAACCACACAGAACCTGGCAGCAGGACTTACCGAACTCGGAAAGAACCTCATGGTTGTAGGATGCGATCCAAAGGCTGATTCCACAAGACTTCTTTTGGGAGGTCTTGCACAGAAGACTGTTCTTGACACCATCAGGGAGGAAGGAAATATTAGCGACCTTGAGCAGATCATCAAGAATGGTTTCGGAAACATAAGATGCGTTGAGTCCGGCGGACCGGAGCCCGGCGTAGGATGTGCCGGAAGAGGAATCATCACATCCATCGGAACTCTGGAAGCAATGGGAGCTTATACAGAGGATCTTGATTTTGTATTCTATGACGTTTTGGGAGACGTTGTGTGCGGCGGTTTCGCAATGCCCATCAGAGAAGGTAAGGCCCAGGAAATCTACATCGTAGCATCTGGTGAGATGATGGCTCTTTATGCGGCCAACAACATCTGCAAAGGTATTCGCAAGTATGCCTTAAAGGGCGGAGTAAGACTTGGCGGAATCATCTGCAACAGCAGAAACGTTGACCGTGAGGAGGAGCTTCTTCGTGCGTTTGCAAAAGAGCTCGGAAGCCAGCTGATCTACTTCGTACCAAGAGACAATGAGGTGCAGAGGGCTGAAATCAACAAGCAGACCGTTATCCAGTACAACCCAAAACACGGACAGGCTCAGCAGTACAGAAATCTTGCGGAGGCTATTGAGAAAAACGAGATGCTGGTAATTCCTAAGCCCATGACTCAGGAGAGACTTGAAGAGATCCTCACAGAGTACGGTCTTATGGATAACATAAAAGATGACTACCACATCTGATGTGTGAACAGACAGGAGGCAATAAATGGCTGTAAATCTTAATTTGCAAACATCTGAGAGCAGAGAAACCAGACTTGGCTCAATAACAGGTTATCACGGCTCTCTTAAAGAGATGGCAACCCAGGGATGTCAGGGTTGTCTTAAGAACTGTAAAAGAGACTTTTCAACGGGCTGCAGCTGTAGCCATTCCCACTGCCTTGACCAGCTGGCAGGCCTTGAGGGAGCAGTAATTATCGATCATTCACCTGTTGGCTGCAGTGCAGGACTTATCGGGTATAACAGATCACTTAACAATAAATTTTATGAGAGTAAAAATGCGGATCAGAACTGCAATCTTAAAATATTTTCAACTAATATCAGAGAACAGGATACTGTGTTCGGAGCTTCAGAGAAACTCAGGAATACCATACAGTTCGCCTATGACAGACATCACCCAAAGCACATGTATGTTGTGGCCAGCTGCGTATCGGCGATTATAGGAGAGGATGCATATTCCATTGCCGAGGAAATGTCTGAAGAACTGGGAGTGCCCATCGGTTATGCATCCAGTGAAGGAATCAACTCCAAGATCTGGGCATCCGGCTTTGACGCATACTGTCATTCAGTTTCAAAAGCTCTTTTAAAGGAGCCCAAGGAAAAGAAGGATCAGGTCACCTACGTTGGCTTTTATCCAAAGGGACGCGATCACATCGAGTGGATGTTTGAGCGATTTGGATTTAAGATGCTCTTCCTTACAGGTGGTTCCAACCTCGATGATTTTGCAAGAGCATCCGAGTCCAAGGCAGTATTCGGCCAGTGCGGCGCTCAGTCAAGTTACCTGTGTGGAGCTCTGGAACAGAGATTCGGAGTTAAGTATTTCCAGTCACATCTTCCTTATGGAGGAATCGGTGTTGAGAGATTCCTCAGGGAGTTTGGTGCTTACTTCGGAAAAGAGGATATCGCAGAGGAGATAATCAAGGAAGAGAAAGAAACATATGCCTTCAGACTTGCCAAGGTTAAGAAAAAGCTCGCAGGAAAGAAAGTGTTCATTGCTTTGGGAGCAAGCTTTGCTTATGAGTACACAAGGATGTGTAAGGAACTTGGCATGGAGGTCATCCATACCGTTGCTTATCACTACGATCCACATCTGGACAATGAGACACCGGATAAGGTTGCAGCAGCTACCGATGTTTACGAGCTTGATCAGGATGTGGCAACCAGCGTAAATGACGGTCAGAACATGGAGACTATGATCACCTTAAAGCACAACAAGCCCGACATTGTAATATCCCGTGCCCACAAGGCAAGCGCCTGGGCAGTAAGAAACGGAATTACAGCTCTGGAAGTTAGGATCGGACTTCCGATGGTCGGCTACAGAGGACTTGTTGAATTTGGTGAGCTTGTGATAAAGACCCTGGCCAACACCAATTTTGAAAGAAAATTCGGCGCCAGATTCAAAGTGCCTTTCACAGAGGCTTATCTTAATTCTGAACCGTTTAGTTTTATGAAGGAGGCTCAAAATGGCTGAGTGTATTGAACAATCAAGAGTTGCCTGCGCACTTGGAGGCATATATACAGCTCTTGCAATAGACGGTGTTCTTCCTGTCACACATACAGGTCCGGGGTGCCTGGCCCAGGCAGCGGATATCCTGGGAAGAGTAAACGGAGGACAGGCGCCTGTTCCCTTTGAGGAATCCGTAATTCCCTGTACTGACTTTTGCAACACCGATGTAGTATTTGGCGGAGGTGAGCACCTCAGGACAGTTATAGAAAAGACCATCGAATACTACGATGCAAAGCTCATCATTGCCGTTGACGGATGTACAGCCGAGATAGTCGGCGATGACATCGAGGAGGTTGCGGAGAGCTTTGAGGGCAGCAGGATTCCTGTTATCAGCGCCAAGCTTCCCGGCTTTGTTGGCAACAACCTCTTTGGCCACAGCCAGATCCTTAAGTCCATTGTGAATCAGTATCTGGAGCCAACAGGAGAAGTAAATCCCCTTCAGGTAAATGTGTTTGGTATCGTACCTTTTTACGATACATTCTGGCAGGGAACCCTGGAAAAACTTGAAGAACTTCTCAAGGCAATAGGTCTTGAACCCAACATCATCTATGGTCACGGACACGGAATTGAGAATGTTAAGAAGATTCCTTCGGCAGGATTTAACCTTGTTCTGTCACCCTGGATCGACCTTGATATTGCTAAGCTTTTGGAGCAGAAGTTTAAGACTCCTTACCTTCAGTTCGACAACGTTCCGATCGGACCTACAGAGACAACCAAGTTTATCAGAAAGCTTGTTGAGTATGCGGGACTTGATCAGGTAAGGGCTGAGAGCTATATCAAGAAGTCTGAGGACAGATATTATTACTACATCAGCAGACATCAGGCCTTTGTATATGCTTGCAAATATATACCCAAAGACTTTTACTTTATCGGAAGTGCTTCGGCAGCGGTTTCTGTGACAAGGTTCATGGTAAACGATGTTGGAAGCGTTCCGCTTAGGATTTATATCACCGACAATGTTCCAAAGGATAGACAGGAGGACGTAAGAAAATCCCTCTACGATGTGGAGCTTGAGGAAAAAGACTATGAGGTGATCTTTACAGAGGATGGAGGCCTTGCGGCAGCCGATCTTCGAAAAGAGCATGAAGACAGATCCGTGGTATTCGGATCAAACTGGGATCTTCTGACAGCAAGATCCATCGGCTCGGCGTTCGTTCCTGTCTGTGCACCTTACGGTCAGACACTTATTGGCTCCAAAAACTATTTTGGATACGAGGGTGGAGTAGCTCTTTTCTCCGATTATTACGGAGAGATAGCAACCAATCCACAGGTTGCATTTATCGGATAAACACTCAGGAGGAGTTAGGTAATGTCATATTATATCGCAGTAGCCACCAGTGATGGGGAGATCATAGATACACATTTTGGCCATGCAACATCGTTTTTGATCCTCGAAGTTGATGATTTCGGAAACTACGAGGAAATAGAGGACAGAGAGGTAAGACCTGCATGCGGAGGCGGAGAGTGTCACGCATGTGCAGGAAGTCTTATGAATGAGATCGCGGAAAGTCTTAAGGATGTCGATTTTGTACTCTGTGCAAGAAGTGGTCCCCACGCTGAGGAGGCTCTGAGAAGATATGGCATTGCCCTTCTTGATGTGATGATGCCGATTTCCAGAGCAGTTCCAAAGATTCACAAGTTCAGACAACGCTATCGGAGAAATGTTGTGCTATGAGGAGAACTACAGTTGAAACATCAGTTGGGAAACTTGTTCCGTTCTATGAAATTTCAGATGGAAGACAGAAAAACAGACCCTCTGTCGAGTACTACAAGAGCGGAGCTCTCTACAGTGTTTATTTGCAGGAGCAGACTAAGGTTCACACTCCTGTAGGAGATATGCCGGCTGAGCTGGTGACCTTTTATGAGAGCGGGAATGTGAAAAGAGTCTTTCCTCTGTACGGTCAGCTGTCAGGCTTTTGGACGGAGGAGCAGGAATACGAACTTGCTAAGCCCATGACCTTCACCATCCAGGGAGAGAAGGTCAGCGTAAAGCCCCTTTGCATCCATTTCTACGAAAGCGGCAAGATCTGCAGTATCACTATCTGGTCAAAAGAGAGAATGACCATCCATACTCTTTACGGAGATATCACAACCGATCTTGGAGTAGAGTTTTACGAATCCGGGGAGATAAGAAGTGTTGAACCCATTATTGGTACCAAAATGATGATACCCGGAAGGGGAGTAGTATACCCTTTTAACTTTTTTAAACTCAGGATGCACGCCGACAATAACACCTTAAAGTTCGATAAAAACGGGCATCTTGCAGAGATTAAGTAAAACTTATAACGTCCTATAAGAACAGTGTCTTTTACATCTCTGTCATTGTAAATCATAATGCAAATAACAAAAAACGATGACGGAGATGAAAAACATGGCTAATCTATTTGATTTCAAATTGGTATTTACTCAAATACCGGATCTTCTAAGATACCTTCCGGTTACATTAGAGCTGTCGGTGATATCCATGCTTATAGGAATTATCCTGGGACTTATACTTGCGATCATCAAGATCCGTCAGGTTCCGGTCCTTAAGCACATCGCAACATTCTTTATATCACTTATAAGAGGAACACCGATACTGGTGCAGCTCTACATCGCATACTTCGGAATCCCGATGTTCTTTAAGTGGTTCAATGCCAAGAACGGAACGGACTTCAAGGTGGCTGAGGTTTCAGGCTTTGTATACGCGGTAATCGCGCTTGGCATAAACCAGTCAGCCTACAATGCAGAGTTCATAAGAGCAGCTCTTTTATCTGTGGGAGAGGGACAGATCGAGGCAGCAAGCGCATTGGGAATGACATACCTTCAGGCACTTCGAAGGATCATTCTTCCCGAGGCAATCACAGTTGCACTTCCATCCCTCGGAAATTCCTTTATCTCAGTAATAAAAGGAACATCACTGGCCTTCACCTGTGCAGTGGTTGAGATGACAGCCCAGGGCAAGATCCTCGGCGGAAGAACATACAGATACTTCGAAGTGTATGTATCTCTTGCCATCATCTATTGGGTGATAACGATCATCATTGAGCAGTTACTTAAGGCAGCAGAGAAGAAGATTGCCATACCCGAACAGGTGGCAAATTACATTCCGGAAGATGAGGTAAAGGCATGATACAGATAGAGGGACTTTCAAAAAGATATCACGACAATATAGTTCTTGAAGATGTTTCCCTAAACATCAACGAGGGCGACGTAATAGGAATAATCGGACCTTCGGGCACAGGTAAGTCGACACTCCTTCGCTGCATTGACCAGCTGGAGATCCCGGAGAAGGGCACGGTCAACCTTGGGGAAAAGACAATTGACCTGTCCAAAAAGAATAAGAAGGACATAAACGAGATAAGGCAGAACACAGGAATGGTATTCCAGAGATTCAATCTCTTCAAGAAAAAGACGGCTCTTGAGAATGTAATGGAAGGTCTTATCGTAGTAAAAAAACTTCCCAAAGAGGAAGCAAAAAAGATAGCACTTGAGGAACTTGCAAAGGTTGGAATGACAGCTTGGGCCAATCACTATCCAAAGCACATGTCAGGCGGACAGCAGCAGAGAGTAGCAATTGCAAGGGCACTGGCTATGAAGCCGAGACTTATTCTTTTGGACGAGCCTACATCTGCACTAGATCCTGAACTTGTTGGGGAAGTTCTGGATGTTATAAAAGAGATCGCGGGAAAGGGCTACACAATGCTTCTTGTATCCCACGAAATGAGCTTTGTAAGAAACGTATCAAACAGGGTTATCTTCCTCGACAAGGGACACATCGTTGAGGACGGTACACCTTCAGAAGTCTTTGAACATCCCAAGAACCAGAGAACAAAAGACTTCTTTGCAAAAATGAATTTAATGAACCAGCCGGACTATATTATTTGATCATCAGATCAGGAGGAGATAAAAATGGGAAATGCATGCAGCTTAGAGGAACACAGAAAAAAGACACAGGCAGGAGCACCTGTA
>JAGBMP010000078.1 GCA_017634825.1 Butyrivibrio sp. | reverse complement strand
CTGATGCCGATACCTGCTCCGATACCTGTGAATGCAGCGATAGCTGCGCCGATTGCTGTTAAACTCATTTCTTTCGTCCTCCTTTTATTCAACTGCTTCCTTGATGTATAACGATGTCAAAAAACAAAATACATATGCCTGAATACAACCGTCGAATATATCAAAGTAAATACTAAGTGCAGCAGGCAGTATTATCGGTATTACATGTTTGATCAGCTCCATAATGACCGTGGCTCCGAGGATATTACCGAAGAGTCGCATACACAGTGACAAAGGTCTTATAAAGAGCTCTAAAACATTCATAAAGGTTATGACCGCCATGGGCTCTGTGAAGCTCTTTAACCACTTTTTAGGACCTTTTTTGATGATTCCGGCCAGCTCAACAAGCACGATGCTCATAAGAGAAAGAGCCATTGTGACATTGAGGTCCATGGTTGGCGGAACAAGGCCGATCAATCCTATCATATTTGAGAAAGCAATGAAGATCAGCACCGTTAAAATATATGGCGCATATCCGATGGCTTCTTCTCCAAGTAGCTCTCCAACCACGCCTCTGATCCATAACACGGCAGATTCAACCGCCGCCTGTCTCTTTGATATGTTGTGAACCTTAAGGTTACTGGTGAGCGCAACTATCAGTACGATCAAAATCGCAAGCACTATCCAGGACACCACAGTCGATTTGTAGATGTCAAAAAAGCCGTTCCCAAAGGGCACATGGATCAAGGTCTTGTCTGCCATAAGCAGCTCATTAAGCATCTCTTTCATGGAAACATCTCCCTGATAATATCTTTACTTCTTGTTATTCTTCTTCGTTTTGCGACGAAGCTTTCTGTACTTTTTACTGTCGAATTCCTTCTTTTCGGGAAGTTCTTCACCTTTTTCCTTGGCAAGTTCTTCCTTATACTCAGAAATCTCGTCGGTCAGCTGCTCAAGTTCATTCTCTTCTTTTATTTCAGCTGCAGTTTCTGTGATCTTTTCACGTACCTTGGCCTGCAGTTCATCAGTATCATCAAAGAAGATTGTTTCCTTATTCTCGATCCTGTCAGAAACCTTCATGACGAATCTTCCGAATATCTTGGGCACTTTTCCGCCGTGTCTCTTAATAATATTAACTACAATGATTATTATAACAATAATCAGTACAAAAGCTAAAAGAAATATAGCAATAATGATAAATCCAATATTTTGCGCATTGCTTACACCATAAGAAAGTGTATGGGTATTACCTTCAAGCTCGTAAGTCGAGTATGCTCCCATTTTTCCTGTAGGAGTAAGTTTAACTTTTGTATTCTCTGTCACTTCATACAAAGCATAATCAGTAGAACTTGCAAGTTTGCCAAAGATCTCAAGAACCTGATTGTAGTCATTGTCCGGCTTAAAGCGTATCTGATGAACGTCCTGACCATCATCAGGAATAGTCAGCTCAATTATTTCCATTTCATCAAGGCTGCTGTTTTTATTTTCTTCATTTAGAAGAACTGTTCTGGTAGCCTCTATCTTATCGCCTTCCTTGAAATTGCCGTCAACAAGCAGTATTGACTGATTCTTCTCAGCTGAGTCATCGATGGCAAGAGTTGTCCTGTAAAGTTTGTAAGTTGCTGTTGCAGTCACATCACAGACGAGTCTGTCAACTTCAGGAACATCCCAGTCTACATAATATCCTTCTTTCTCAGGTACAGATGGATATTCTTCAGGCTTTAAGCTCTCACCGTACTTCTTGCTGAGCCTGTCTACCTGCTCACTTCCATCTTCAAGGTCCTCGTCTTCAAGAACAAAGTTTACTGTGATATTTGAGAATTCATGAGGAAGATCTCTGTACTTAACTTCCTCTGCAACTTCTTCATCAGTGCCGGTACTAAGAGGAACTACTTCAAGCTTTTCTTTGCTCTCTTCAGTTTCCTGCATGATTTCTTCAAAAACTTCATTTTTCTCAACGGCAGCATAGCTTATAGGCTCAGCCTTAAGGGCATAGCTTACTCTGTCTATTCCCGCGAGGTCATCACTGACAAAGTAGTTGTTTCTGACTTCACCCTTTTCCGCAATGTGTCCGGAAATCGCACCATACCAGTTCTCTGCTCTGTTTACACTGACCAGAGTAAGGCAGTCCTTGATGTGCATACCGTCACCGGTTATTCCACCGACATAGGTATTTCCGTCAAGTTCGCCCTTTGCATAGGACTCAACAATGTAAGATACAGAAGAGCCTGCAACTCCGCCGACATAATTGCCGTCTGTTGACTCAATCTTAGCGTAACTTCCGCAGTTAAGGATTGTACCCATTTCCTGAAGTCCGCAGATACCGCCTGCATAATCCTTCTGGCTCTCTATATTTCCGTAGTTTCTGTTATTTCTAAGAACACACTTGGTAATATAGGATGAATTGAGGTTAGCATCCTTTATACCTGTGATATCACCCTCTTTATCAAACTCGTACTCAATTGCCATGGTTCCTGCAATACCGGAGATATCGATATCACCTTCACATTTTCCGAAATTAAAGCAGGAATCAACTGTCGCATCTGTAGTATATGATGCTTCCTTGTAGGACTCATCTGAGTACATGGTTGTGTAGTCTTTATCAAGTACTCCATCAAGAGCATCAGTATAAAGATTAAGAATATTGTTGAACTGATCGTTTACAGCCTGAAGATCTCCGACCAAAACTCCCGTTGCATTGTTCATCTCAGAGTTTAAAAGTCCAAAGTTATCATTCATTGCAGCCATGTTATCTGCAAGGCTGTTGGTGTGAGCTCTGTATTCCTCATCAAGTCTGGGGAACCTGATGTCATCTCTTCCGGCAATATTACTGAGAATTGACTTGGTCTGCTGACCTGCCTTTGAGAAACTATCAGATGCAGCACTTAGATTATTCATGGCACTCTCTGCATCAGCTCTGGACGCATCAGACATCTCACCGACGTGATTACCGTATATTGTGGCGAGAGTTGTAGAATAATGCTCCAAATCATTTTTATATTGAGTAGATCCGGTCTGCCCTGTTACCGGGTTCTTATACTTATCTCTTGCGTAATTATCTGCTTCTTGTTGAGCTTCTTTTACAGCTTTTTGATGAGCATCACTTTCTGCAGTTACGGATGAATCAGGAAATGCTGACTCGTCGGCTGTATGTTTCCAACTTCCCTTTGCATCACATTCCTCAGTTGACCCAATAACATTCCAGTCTGACTCAAGTCCGGGATTACGCGTCCATGTAGTCAGATTGGCAGTGGTTCCGTCAGCCAAATAATAGGCAATATCGGACACATGACCCTGATCAATTTCCTGTTTGATCTGATAATTGTAGTTCGGAGTATATGCCTTATTATAGTTATCATTGTATTGCTGAGCAGCACTTTCAAGTACGAGTTTCGCTTCTTCGTACTGCTTTTTCTCATCCTCACTGACTATATAGTTCTCAACATTCAAATCTTTTACAGCATTTTTCAGATCATCAGCTGATTGTTTTGTGCTTGAAGCACCACTGGAAATATTGTCTATAGGGCCTCCGTTCTTGGTCGTCTCATCAAGAACATACTCAACCCTTGAAAATGCCTCATTAGTAGCGCCGGAAATATCATTGGCATAATCAATTGTGCCGTTTGCAATATACTTAGTATCCTGAACAGCCTGACCTGTAAACTTCTGAATGATAGCAAGTCGTGCAGACACAACATCAGACTGATTCTTGGTATCGGCAAGGGTTGCAGATACTGTGTCATGAAGCTGAGCTATAGCTTCAGAGAGCTGATATGCGATATCAGAAGCAAGATCTACCTGAATGTAAGGCTCTGCCTGTCCTACAATACCTCCTACATCTTTTCTTCCCTTTATCCTGCCGTTATTAGAACAGCTATAAAGATATCCGGACTGTCTTCCTGCAATACCTCCAACGTTATATCCAACGTGCTCGTATCCGATCTCACCGTTATTGATACATCTTGATACGATACCGATTGAGAGTCCGACAATTCCGCCTGTATCAGAAACAGTTACGTCAGAGCTTGCCTCATCGTCTTCCTTATTGATTCCGTTTTTGATAAGTGAAAGGACCTTGTTAAGGCTTTCCATGGAATCAACTGTGATCTCAGTATCTGTATTTGTTGTATTTACCATGGCTTCATTTCTGCAGTTTGCGATATTACCCATGTTCTCGCCGCAGATTCCACCGGTAAAATGCACGCCACTGACAAAGCCCTCAGAAGTACAAAATGACACATTTCCTGAAAGCTGGTTCATGCCGACAATTCCGCCGACATAATCGTTTCCTTTTACAACTCCCTTAAAAGAACAGTCCTTGATAAGTCCATAGTTTTCACCTGCAATACCACCGATGATAACAGGGCTTCCTGTAGGGATTACAGAACCTGAAACCTTTAGATTCTGAATCACAGCATTTTTCTCAACATGAATAAATAGTCCAACGTATGACTGACCTTTTGAAATGTTTATCTCTGAGATTGTGTGTCCCTGTCCGTCAAAGACTCCACCAAAGTCAGGAATTCCGTAGAACTCCTTTCCAACAAGAGAGATATCCGATGTAAGGAGAATTTCTTTGTTGTCTGACCAGGTGTTTAATTTACAGTTATCTACAAACTCTAAGAATTCATCAACGTTAGAAATCTTAATGGTCTCTATTTCTACAGGAACTGCTGCAGCGATGTCATCTTCAATATCTGCATCTACATCTACTTCGTTTTCGGCAGCTCTCTCCTGTGTTCCGGTTGTTATAACATTTTCCTGCGATGCATCTTTCTCGGGCTCATTTTCAGCAAAACTGATAAGGCCTGATGTTGTAAAGAGCGTGATAGCCATTAAAGAAGCTAAGATCTTTTTTCTCATATCAAATGCCCTCCCCTTTTGTACCATCCGGGGTGGTATCCTCATTTCCACTATTTTCATCAAGCATGGTAACGTCGCTATTCTCGATATAAGCACTGACATTACCCTTAACCACAGCATGAACTACACCATTGATAGTTCCGTCTATGTGGCCTCTTACAATACCGTCAATACGCATAGCTCCGGCAACCTGTCTGGTCTGAAGGGGCATGTTCATAACGAAAGCTGTAAGTTCGATCACCTTATCTCCCACAAGAAGTATCTGAGGAAGAACAAACATGGTGACGATAATGGAAATAATTGTTCCTCGTCCAAGGCATTTTCCGATTCCGTAGATAACCGCATCGGAAGTCATCTTACCGATAAGTATTCCGGCAACAGCCATCATGGTTCCGGAAGTAATGATTGTCGGGAATGAGAGATTCATAGTATCAATGATGGCATCTCTTTTACCCATCTTCTCACGAAGTTCAGTATATCTGCCGGCTATTACGATAGCATAGTCGATATTGGCACCCATCTGAATAGAGCTTACGATCAGGTAACCAAGGAAGAACAGATTCTCGTGCTGGATTGCAGGGAATGAGAAGTTGATCCAGATACATCCCTGAATAACCGCAATAAGAAGCACAGGCATACCTGCTGACTTAAAAGTAAACAAAAGAACGACAAGAACCGCGAGAATCGAGATTATTGATGTAACCTTGGAATCCCTGTCATTACACTTTTGAAGATCACGCTGGCTGACAGTGTTTCCGACAACATAAATCTTGTCTTCGTCATAGTATTTCTCAGTTATCTTGTGAAGTTTCTCAATAAATGCAAAAGACTCTTCAGACTCCTCGGGAAGATTCATATAAACCAGTATTCTTGAATAATCCGGTCCCTGAAGCTGTTTCTTGGCAAACTCCATCATTGTGTTTGCATCTTCAAGCTTCTGCATCAGTTCATCATCAAGTGTTACATATCCCTCTTTTACTTCCTGATATACAAACATGAACATATCAATAAGAGGAACCTTATAGTAGGCAAGGCCGTTTACTGCCTTTGCATAATCTTTATCGTTGACCGCATAAGCAGCATAAACAAGCTCTGCTATTTCATAGTCTACGTCAAGGAGCTCTGAGAACTGTCTTGGTGAGAGCTTGTCTGTAAGTGTATATCCGCCGATAGCTTCAGTATTTGCAAGACCTGTAATGCTTGATACTTCATCATAGGTCAAAAGATCATCAATAAGCTTTTTCTCCGTCTCATAATCAACTGACGGGAAAACAAGCGCAACCATAGGGTTGGTCGGGAAGTTCTCATCCTGAAGGTTCTGAGCTTCCTGCACCTCATTGGTAAGAGGCGGATGGATCTTGGTATAGCCGTAAACGTAAGGTGTTTTGGCTGATACAAAATTGGCAATTATTATGATCACTACAAATAAAGGCGTAATGATGTATCTTGATGCATAGGCAAACTTACCTACAAAAGGAATAGGCGGCACGAAATTTCTGTGCTTTGTCTTTTCCATGAGCTTGGCAAATACCATGATAAGTCCCGGCATAAGAAGGAATACTGACATAAGACTAAGGATAATAGCCTTTATCAAAACGATACCAAGGTCTACACCGATACCAAACTGCATAAACAGCATAGCAACAAGACCGCCGATGGTGGTCAGTGAGCTTCCCGTTATCTCAGGAATAGATTTTGTAAGAGCTATAACTGTCGCTTCTCTGTAAGGAAGGCCCTTTGAGAGCTCCTCCTTGTATCTGTTCAGGTAAATAATTGCATAGTCAACAGAAAGTGCCAGCTGAAGAACTATTGTTACAGAATCTGATACAAAAGAGATTGTTCCAAGGAAGAAGTTCGTTCCCATCTGTACCAGAGCTGCGCTGCCGAAAGTAATAAGAAGAACAGGTATCTCCGCATAAGCTTCGGAGGTAAAAAGAAGCACTGCAAGTACGACAAATACTACCAGAACCGTGATTACGCTCATCTCCTTCTCAATAAGAGCTGAATGTACGTCACCAAGTTCGGTTGAGAGATAAGTGTCATAAGGTTCAAAGTACTCTTTTACAGCATCAAGTGATGTAAGGCACTGTTCATCATCTTCATCATAATCGAAGGTGATGTTAAAAAGAGCTGATCCATTGTTGTAATGGTCCTTTGAATCATCAACATCTGCGGAAAATACACCCTCAATATCTTCCAAATCCTCCTGGATCTTCAGGGCCTGTTCATATGAGATGTTTGCCACCATTACTTTTACAGTACCATAGGTGGTAAACTGCTCCTCCATCAGATCAAGACCCTGTCTTGTTTCAGTGGTTCCGGGAAGGTAGAAAGCAAGATCGTTTTCTACACCTACCCAGTTACTTGCTACAAATGCAAAAATACCAAGTATTGCATAAATAAGGAAAAACAGATTGCGCTTATCTACGATAAATGCGCATATTTTCAGCATAAAACTGCCGGCTTTTTCATTTTCTTCCATAACAAAAACAACTCCAACACATTATATTTTTTGAAAAGACCTTTAATTGGTCTCAGAAATCTCTGCAGCAAGCAGATAGATAAGAGGTGAGTTCCAATAGATAGTGATCTCATTGGTTGAATAACTCTGAGCATTATCCGCATAGCACTTTGCGCTTGCATATCCCCTAAGTACATTCTGAACATATGGATCATTGAGTCCACTGTTAGGACCACCTACAAGCATACCGGGAACAGTAACGCCCATTGCCTGAGAAGGTCTGTGGTGCGGATGATCGGAGTAAACTGTACCAAACTCAGTAAGGAAGCAGTAACCTGTAGCATTATTACCAAAGAGATAGTTAAGCTGCATATCTGCTACATTCTTGTTATAAGTGTCGATAAGTCCCTTCATCATGAACATATACTGACCGTTATTTGCAATTGTAAGGTTACTTCCCCATGGATAAGCTCCAACTATTGAAGAACCATACGAATACTTGGCCGAATTTGAAACAACACTCTTGGCCATCTTGTTTGCTTCTGCCTTAACCATTTCGACTGTAGCTGCATCGGCATCCTTAGCTGTAAGATAAGCGTATCCGCCGTATCCTGCTACGCCTTGCCAGCCAAGTGAGTATCCGTTGGCAGGAAGCTCATTCTTTAAGAGCTCCTCATATGCCTTATCACCTGTTGTCTTAAAGAGTTCTGCATATGCCCAGAATCTCTCGTCAATATCGTTTGTATCTTCATATTCACCTGTTGAGATATCAGCAGGGTTTTTATAGCCAACAGTATCGCGAGGTGTCTTTTCGATATATTCAGCAGCCTTCTTGGCAGCTTCAAGGCATTTATCAGCATAAGCCTTGTCAATTCCTGCATAAACCCTGGAAGCCATAGCCATTACACCTGCAAAGTCTGCAGTTGAGGTGGTTGTCACAGGCATGATAACAAGTTCATCAGTCTCTTCCTCAGGCATGATCTCTCCCGGGAAGTTTCTGCATGTTACCTTGTGATATACTCCGCCGTCTTCTCTTTGCATCTTAAAGAGCCAGTCGAGTTCATATTTTGCCTCATCAAGGATATCAGGTGTTCCGTTGCCGCTCTCGGGAATGCCAACAGCATCATCAAATACGCCCGGATAGTTCTCATACGCAAGTAAAAGGTCTGCAACAGCCTTAGCTCCTGCTACCGAATATCTGCCGTAGTCTCCGGCGTCATGCCATCCGCCTGATACATCAAGCTTCTTGGAGGTATCTTCATATAAAACTGCCATATCAGAGTGACAAACAGGGTGAGCAAAGTCACCGGCAAGATCCTTAGTAAGCTCTGATCCACATCTCTGATAGTAAAGCATCTTGATTGATGCCTTGAAGGCGTCATCATATACATTTTTGGATATCTTAAAGCTGTGAGATACTGCATCTCCAGCTTCTACATGATATGTTCCTTCATCAGTAATATCAGTGAAATTGAAGATAGCTTCTTTCTCTCCTGTGTCAGGATCATCGATGCTGTTCCGGATGTCTTTTTCAAAAACAGTCTCACCGGTATCCTCGTTAATAAGAACAGCTGTCTTATTAAGAGCTGAGCCTCTTAAAGTAGCGCTCTTGTATGCACCCGGAAGATATCCAATCTGGTTAACAGCTATATCAGGCATATCAACACCTCCACTGCTTGCAACTCTGTTTGTTGCATCAATCAAAGTGAGATCAAAGTTATCAAAATATACATGATGTTCAGGTGTGCTCTTATCCATATCCTCTACAACACCCATGTTAAAACAAAATCTGGGTGCCGGATCACCTGTCTCATTCATAGTAAATGTATATTCATAGTTCTGTTTTTCTGTTCCGATCTTAAAGTGCTCTTCAAAGTATGCGTGATAATCACCGCTGTTAAGCTGGAAGCGCATTTCAAGCCACTTATCTTCAATATCTGAATAAGCATCGAATGTGATCTTGTAAACGCAGCCCTCATCAAGAGAAAATCCATCGTGATAGAGCTGAACTCCATGTGCAACAGTTCCAAGATTCTTGATATCTACATCAAGCTCACCATCTCCTGTTACTGAAAGCTCACACAGACCATCCTGGCAAAATGTTCCCCATGGATCAACACCATTTGAAAAATCACCGTTATCAAGCATGTTTTCACCGGTAAGCTCAATGGGTTCTACTTTCTTCTCGGGTTCTGCAGTTTCTTCTGTACATGACTCCTCAGTAGTAACTTCCTCGGTAGCCTGTTCCTGAACCTCAGATGTCTCTTCAGTAGCCTGTGGTTCTACAGTTTCTGTATTTCCGCAGCCCATCATGCCTGCCACCAGAAACGCGGACATCGCCAAAGAAAAAATCCTTTTCATAGATTTCCTTTTCATAAATTCCCTCTCTTTATTGATAAACCTTACTTAAGGTCATATTCCAATTTGACGGTAATCGAAGCAGTCTTATTTCTGGAAGTTGTATCAAAAGCACCGTCATATGAGTAACTGCTCGTGCCTGAATTTGTTGCTGTGATCTGGAATACTCCAAGATTTGAATTGCGGAGCTTACCAATTCTTGCTCCTGAATTCTTAGCCATAATGTCTATTCTTTCTCTCGCATTGGCTGTTGCCTGTTCGATAAGAGAAAGCTTAAGATCATCAAGACCTGTGTAGTAATACTCGGGAGCCTGTGACTCGAACTCAACACCTGTTTCAAGAAGGCTTGAGATGTCTCTTGAAATCTTCTCTACCTTATCGATATCTGTTGAAGTAACAGATACTGACTGAGACAGGCTATAGCCATCCTGTTCTCTTCCGATGTAATTACCGTTGTCATCATAGATGTCCTTATATGTTTTCCAGATGTCAACCGAATTGAAGATTATCTCATCTTCTGTTATTCCGTTGGCAATAAGGTAGTTCTTAACTACAGCGCTGTCTTTCTTTATCTTGTCATAAGCTGCTTTTGAAGTGTAATCGGCAGCAGAAAAAGAGCCTCTCCAGATAATTAGGTCAGACTCAAAATCTACGTTTGCACTTCCTGTTGCTGAAATTGTATGAACACTCTCAGATCTGAAATGAGACAGTCCAAGCGAAAGGCATAAGCAGCTTGCAACAATACTAATACCGATTATAAGTGCTGTAAGCCAGCTCTTATTAGTTTTTGCGTTTTCCATTTCCATCTCCTTTACAAACAAATACCTTTAGTTCTTAAAGCTGTGTACAGGTGCAGGAATTCTGCCGCCTCTGTTTACAAATTCATCACAGGAGAACTTGTTTACAGGCATGATTGGCGCATATCCCAAAAGTCCGCCAAACTCAACAGTCTCGCCTACACCTTTTCCGATAACAGGAATAAGTCTTACGGCTGTTGTCTTCTGATTGATCATACCGATTGCCATTTCATCTGCGATGATTCCCGCTATAGTTGTGTCCTTGGTGTCTCCCGGGATTGCGATCATATCAAGGCCAACTGAACATACGCAGGTCATGGCTTCGAGCTTCTCCAAAGTTAAAGCTCCTGCTTCCACAGCATCGATCATTCCCTGATCCTCACTGACAGGGATGAATGCTCCGGAAAGTCCTCCGACATAACTTGATGCCATAACGCCGCCCTTTTTAACCTGATCATTTAGAAGAGCCAGCGCTGCAGTTGTACCGGGTGCTCCGGCATGCTCTACGCCAATCTCATGAAGTATGTCAGCAACACTGTCACCAATTGCAGGTGTAGGTGCAAGAGAAAGGTCGATTATTCCAAAAGGAACGCCAAGTCTCTTTGATGCTTCCTGAGCGACGAGCTGTCCGACTCTGGTTACCTTGAAAGCTGTCTTTTTGATGGTCTCGCACAGCACTTCAAAGTTCTCACCTCTTACCTTTTCAAGCGCCGTCTTAACTACTCCGGGTCCGCTGACACCTACATTGATTATCTTGTCAGCCTCAGTTACGCCATGGAATGCTCCTGCCATAAACGGATTATCATCAGGTGCGTTACAGAAAATTACCAGCTTGGCACATCCGAGTGAATCCTTTTCCTTAGTGGCTTCGGCAGTCTTCTTAACAATGGTTCCCATAAGCCTTACAGCATCCATATTGATACCGGTCTTGGTTGAACCCACGTTTATTGAAGAGCAGACAACATCGGTTGTAGAAAGAGCAAGCGGAATCGACTCTATCAGCATCTTATCCGAATCAGTCATTCCCTTGCTTACAAGAGCTGAATAGCCACCGATAAAGTTAACTCCTACTGCCTTTGCAACTTTATCAAGTGTTGCGGCAATTTTAGCGAAGTCCTCAGGGCTTTTGCATGCTGCTCCGCCGATCAGTGATATTGGCGTTACCGAAATTCTCTTGTTTACAATCGGGATCCCAAATTCTCTTGCAATCTGGTCTCCGGTCTTTACAAGGTCTTTTGCTGTGTCATAGATCTTGTTGTAAATATTGTCACAAAGCTTATTAAGGTCACTGTCTATGCAGTCCAAAAGGCTTATGCCCAGAGTAATGGTCCTGACATCCAGGTTTTCCTTCTCAATCATCTCATTGGTCTCTACGACCTCATACAAGTTAATCATTCTTTTTCATTCCTTTACTGTTTTTATCACAAGGAAGTTGCACTCACGTGCAACACGCGCGAACTAGCTTCGCAAATACCTCAGCAAGTTCTTACAGCCTATGCATAGAGTCAAAAATCTCTTCGCGCTGACACTTTATTACTACTCCGATGTCTTTACCAAGAGTCTCAAGGTCATCAGCTACAGTATTAAATTCCTTGGCTGTCTTTGACATATCAACAATCATCATCATGTTGAAATATCCGCTGACTATTGTCTGGGAAATATCAAGAATATTGATACCTGACTCTGCAAGATAGGTGCAGACCTTGGCAATGATGCCGACAGTGTCTTTTCCGACTACTGTAATGATAGTTTTATTCATAACGCTCTCCTCCACTTCTAAATACTCAGAATTCAATTATTGGTGAAATGCAGCTTCTCTCAGCAACCATTATAGGAAAATCGTTGCCGTGATAAGGATTGTCACCCATTTCAATCTCGACTCTTACCGTTTCATAGGCAAGCTCGGGCAGATTGTTTTCCTTTGAAAGGTGCCCCAAGAATATGCCTTTCATCTTTTCATTTAAAAGACTGCACAGAAGCTCTCCACTCTTTTCATTGGAGAGATGCCCCTTATCGCCAAGGATCCTGGACTTCAAAACATAAGGGTAAGGCCCTGTCTGAAGCATTCTTACATCGTGATTTGCTTCCAACAAAAGAGCATCGCAGCCTGACAGAGCACTGACTGTATACTGGTCATAACAGCCTAGGTCTGTTGCGATGCCAACCTTTTTATCGCCACAATAAACTCTATAGCCGCAGGGCTCAAGGGCATCGTGGGAAATCTTCATTGGATTTATAATCATGTCACCTACTACAACAGCTTCATCTGCCCTGACAGTAACAAAGGATGAAAAGTCAATTTCACCCTTTTTGTCAGAGTTTCTGATGCCTGTAATGGTGCCTTCTGTTGCATAAACAGGAATGTGATGTTTCTTAAGGATAGTGCGGATAGCTGCTATATGATCTGTGTGTTCATGGGTCACGAAAATCGCGCTGATATCATCAAATCCCAGATCCAGCCGGCACAATCCTTCTTCAATTCTTTTCTTACTAACTCCGGCGTCCACAAGGATATGTGTATTGTCTGAACCCACATAGGTACAGTTTCCGCTGCTTCCGCTGGCAATACTTGTAAATCGCATTATTTCCAATAAACCTCTATCTTATCGCCTTCTTTGATAGGCTGCATATAATCCGGTGTAGAGCCGTTAAGTGTCGTTACGATACTCCTTCCGTTTGGCTTTGAAAGATCAAAGTCGATGGCATCGAAAATATCAACAAAGATATAATCTGCCTTACCATGAAGTGTAACAGCCTCATTGTTAACAATAATGTGAAGATCGTGAGCGAGGATATTTCTGACTACTTCAGGTTCTGCATCTTCGCTCTCGCTCTTTTCATAGGTTCCGTCATCATCAGGAAGGTCATCAAAAGAGAGCTGACCATCCTTGTCAGTTCGGAGCTTTGCTTCATAGTCCATGTTCTCATAGGATTCTTCGTTAGCCTGAGAAATAGCCATCTCATCGGCACTTGGGAAGTCCTTGTAATAGTCCATGATCATGTCTTCCTGATCCTTGAACTCAACCTTGAAGTTCTCGTAAACAGGAGTATTAATATCGCCTCTTTCATTGTTGACGATGATCACGGTATCTTCTGTAATGGTGATATCCATCAGTTCAGCAATCTGGGCTGCTGTGTTGTAGTCAAGGATCTTGACATCATCGCCTGCTGAAATGTTATAGTAACCGGTCTGAGCCTCTCCGTTAACTGTTGCATATCTGGATGCTTCTACGCTCTTTCCGTTTACATTTACATTGAACTTAGTCTTAAATTCAGGAATGCTCTCAATTGTAGCCTTACCGGGAGCTCCGGCTGTTGAAGGAGTTACGCTTATAATGTCGTTGGCATGGATCTTGGAATGGATATCTGCAGGCTTACCGTTCAGCTGAATAACAGCAGCTTCACCGGGTTCACCTCTTGATGTTCTCTCCTTGCCGTTGACGGTATATTTAAGCTCTGCGCCTCTCTTTGGGAAGAGGTCCTCATTGGGGAATGCAGCCTGCATGGCAGCATCCACGATCTGAAGCTTACCGTTGTCATAAATCTTGGTCTGAGTTCCGTTAAAGGAAACAAAGATGAAGTTGTTGGCTTCTTCATAGTAACTGATACAGATACCAAGAGGTGTAACAAGAAGTGAATCCCTGTCAATTCCATCGTTGTTAAGGAAAGTAATGTTCTTCATTACTTCCTCGCCTCTAAGAGCTACACGCTCCTCGGGAATATCCATATCTTTGGCGATTGCCTTGGTATATCCGGGCACACATCCGCCTCCGCCAACAACGAAAACAGCGCTTACAGCTCTGTCACCGTTAAGGCGCTTTATTTCATCAGTAGCCTTCTTAGCCATTTCCTCAACCTTAGGCTTTATTATGCGTGCGACTTCCTTGGCACTGATGGTCTTGTTAAGTCCCATGATATCGACATATTCAACCTGATCCTGATGGCTGGCCTTGATCTTGATCTCATCAGCTGAATTAAAGTCAACCAGGCAGTGCTGAGCAATGATCTCTGTGATATCATCACCGGCTATCGGAAGCATTCCGTAGGCAGTGATTGAACCGTCATCTGTTACACAAATATCGGAAGTACCTGCTCCGACGTCTACAAGAGCAAGGTTCAGCATTCTAAATCTGTCAGGGATTGCAACCATCATAGCTGCGATAGGCTCGAGAGTAAGATTTGCAACGTTAAGGCTTGCTCTCTCACATGCCTTGTAAAGACCATCTACGCAGTCATCCGGAAGGAATGTGGCAATAAGCTCAACGCTTACCTTACCTGCATTGTGGCCTTCCAGATTTGCTATCTGATATCCGTCAAGGTAATAATGCATAACAGAATATCCGACCAGATAAAATTTAAGGTCAGATGTGTTCTTATTAAGAAACTCCGAATACGCCTGCTCAACTGCAGCCGAATCCAGGTTATAGATATCTTCATCGGTTATGGTGTGGTTATCCGGATACTCATACTCGTAGGTTGTTCTTACGGTTTGAAGTACACGACCGGCAGCAGCTATGCAGACGTCTGTCAGATGAATATCTGTCTGCTGTTCAAGCTTGTCCGTTACCTTTCTGATGGTAGCGCCAACCTTTCCGATGTCATGAATCTGTCCATCCAGCATAGCTCTTGTCTCATGCTTCTCAACAGCCTGAGCAATAACATTAAACTGGTTGTCATTCATATAGCCGACAGTTCCGACAACACTTCTGGTTCCGATGTCGAGTCCGTAAACAACCTTCTGATCTGCCTGTTCTAAGCTTGCCATTTTGCTTTCCACTCCCCAAGTTTTTTGTCTATTTGCGCCTTGGCATAATCCAAATCGGCGCTGTTATCTATCACGAAGTCCGCATTCTCTCGAAATGTCTTTTCATCTAGCTGCGAAGCAAAGATATTGTCTATCTTCTCATCGCTGTAACCTCTTGATGACTTAAGGCGACTTCGCCTAGTGGACTCATCTGCGTAGACATACCACAGTTCATCCACAAATCTCTTATATCCGTTTTCTATCAAAAGAGCTGCTTCTACAAATACAAAATCCAGCTGCCCCTGTTCCCTCTCACTGTCTATTATATTAATAATAAATGTATTTACTGCAGGATGCAAAATATTATTAACCTTGGAAAGGAGTTTTTCATCACCGAAAATGGCTTCTGCCATCTTCTTTTTATCTATCTCGCCATCATCTCCCAAGATACCTTCTCCCAGGAGCATGACAAGCTCATCATAGGCCGGATACCCCTTTTTCTTAATGTCATTAGCGACAATGTCCGAGTATATCACTCTTGCATTATAGTTCTGCGCAAGAAACTCCAGGATGGCGCTCTTTCCGGCGCCTACGCCCCCTGTTATTCCGATGATATTGGTCTTTCCATAGGTCAGCTTATTTTGCTTCATACCAGTCACTTCCTGTATGGCAGTCAACTTCCATCGGTACCGAAAGCTCTACTGCCTTCTCCATTTCTGTTGTGAGTATATCCGAAACCTTATCTGTTTCATCAGGTGCGGTTTCAATCAGAAGTTCATCGTGGATCTGCAATATAAGTCTGGATTTTAAATCTTCTCTCTTAAGTCTGAAGAAAACATTTATCATGGCAATCTTCATGATATCTGCAGCCGTTCCCTGAATCGGAGCATTCATCGCAACTCTTTCACCAAACTGCCTCATCATGTAATTACCTGACTTAAGCTCAGGGATAGGTCTTCTTCTTCCGAACATAGTCTCGGAATAGCCTTTGTTCTTGGCATCCTGAATGACTTTGTTCTGATAATCCCTTACTCCCGGATATGTCTCAAAGTACTTCTCCATGTATTCCTTGGCTTCTCCGACAGAAATTGAAAGATCCTGAGATAATCCGAATGAGCTGATTCCATAAACGATACCGAAGTTAACAGCCTTGGCATTTCTCCTCTGTAGTGGCGTTACTTCTTCAAAGGGAACATGGAATACCTTGGAAGCTGTTATTCTATGGATGTCATCGCCCTCGTGATAAGCACTTATAAGACCCTGATCCTCTGACATGTGAGCAAGGATCCTAAGCTCTATCTGTGAGTAATCGGCATCTGAAAATACATAGCCTTCTTTTGGTACAAAAACCTTTCGAATGAGCCTTCCAAGCTCAGTTCTCATGGGGATATTCTGAAGATTCGGCTCTGTTGAACTGATACGTCCTGTTGCTGTTATTGTCTGGTTAAAGCTTGTATGGATCCTGTCATCTTTTTCTATGAAATTAGCAAGTCCGTCGGCATAAGTTGATTTGAGTTTGGCTAGTCCTCTGTACTCAAGGATGTCTGCTACGATCTTATGCTCAGGTGCAAGCTTCTCAAGGACATCAGCTGCTGTTGAATAACCTGACTTGGTCTTCTTTTCTGCAGGAAGTCCCAGTTTTTCAAATAATATCTCGCCGAGCTGCTTGGGTGAATTGATGTTAAACTCACAGCCTGCAGCTTCGTATATCAGCTTCTCAAGCTCTGTGATACGAATCTGAAGCTTATCTCCGTATTCTTTAAGGGCATCTCTTCTTGCGATGATTCCTTCTTTTTCCATCTCAAACAGGATATATGAAAGGGGCATCTCTATATTGTAAAAGAGCTCTTCCATACCTGTCTTTTGCAGTTTCTTTCTAATTACAGGTGCGCTAAGGAAACATACAGCAGCTATCTTGCCGGCATAATCGGCGACTGTATTTTCATCGCTGTTTGAGAGCTTTTCCTTACCAAAGACATCGCTCATCTTCGGAAGCGGAATTCCAAGGTATTCATTGCTGATATCCCATGGCTGGTAGTCGTTCTTGATAGGATTGATCACATAGGCTCCGATCAGAACATCAAATGCTCTTGCGCTATTCTTATAGCTGTCATCAGATTGTTTGTAGCCTACGGTTCTGTCCTTCATTTCAGCAGGAATGAAGAATCTGAAGTCCTCCTTCATATCAAAGCCGGAAAGTGATACCAAACTGCTAAGACCTGCTAATTTCTCTCCCAGGTAAGAGGCTGTTATGAAGTTGATTACAGGAATGTAAAAAGCCTTATCCTCACTAAAGCAAATAGAAAGTCCGAGAACTTCTACATCTGATTTGCCTGTTCCGGTTTTCTCGGTGACAAAATGATAACCCACATAGCTATCGGGATTGCTCTCACAGCTCTTAGTTGCCTCTGCAAAAATCTGCTCTACTTCATTGAGGTCTGATGTAATGGTAAGTGCATGCTTAAACTTGGGAAGTTCTTTGACAGAGCCTGATGGTGATAGGTTCTTTAAAGTCTCATCCACAGCTGCTTTAACAGTTTCGGTAACTTCAAATTCCGAATCTGAAGAAGCGCCTTCTATGGAGTCTATAAGCTCCTTAAACTTATTGACCTGCCATGATACATCTTTGGTAAAAGAGCTTGTATCACCGCCAAAGGTTATCTCAAGTAAAGATCCTCCACCTGCCATAAGCTCTTTTAACTTAAAAAATGCGCCGTAGAGGCCACTGATGTGGTTGCCCTCAGCATCAGTAAAATCAGGGATTGCGTAAAAAGCATCTCTTATTAACTTGGTTCCATCAATTATCATTTTGTTATCTGACATATTTCTCCGGGTTTAAAGTGCGATTGCAAGCAAAAGACACAGTGCAAACAACGCTGCCACTGCGATCTCAAGTATGTAGCTTATAAGCACCAGGGTTTTCCTTCGGTGCATTTTCTTCTTAGCATCCGCAAGCTCTCTTTCAAGCTCCTTGACAAGGTTGAAGGTGTTACCATCCTCAAGTCTCTGCATACCTACGCGGACAAGGAACTGTATTGTCAGTTCCTCCTTGCATTCGGGGCAGTTGTCAATGTGATCCAAAAAATCAGCAAGGTCCTGATTATCCAGGTCATCATCAAGAAACTGCGGGATTAACTTTTCCATCTGTTTGCATTCGATCATAGTCAATCTATTGTCAACATGTTGTATGCCAAAAAGGGCTAATATCAAATAATTCTACAAGATATAGAATACTACAAAATCCATGTTTTTACAACGAAAAGCTCCCTGATAATCAGGGTTTATTATCAGGGAGCAGTGTGTAGGGTATATTGAATTTTTGTTATTACCAGAACAGTCTTCTAAGAATACTGAATACTGTTACTACAATCTTCTTGACCACTTTTACCACAGGAGCAATTATCTGAATTACCGGAGGAATTATAATTACAGGCTCCTGAGGCTGTGGCTGATCAGGATTCTCGGGTTCTACTGTAGGATCAGTTCCCGGCTGATCAGGATTCTGAGGCTCTACTGAAGGATCGTCATTACCCGGATCATCGGGATTCTGAGGATCTTGTGGGTCTTGTGGATCATCAGGGTTTTCAGGATCTTCAGGTTCTTCTGAAATCTCTTCAATCTCAACAAGACTGATATCGTCTATAAATACGTCATGCTGCTGAGAAATTCTCTCACCGTCAATTGAACCCATGGT
>JAGBMP010000077.1 GCA_017634825.1 Butyrivibrio sp. | reverse complement strand
GCTACTGTACGTGTTGCTTCGCCCGGAGCTGCTGCCTCTCCATCTGAAGCAGGAGCAGCGGGGGTATCAGGTGTAACAGCTGTAGGAGTTACAAATGTTGGCTTATTGACATTATTTGCAGCTTCTTCAATCTGTGTCATGACAGCTTCTGCTGCAACAACTTTATCCTCAGCATCTTTGAGCTTCTGGTTAAGATGTACTATTGCCTGAGCGATGCTCATATTCTGAAGGCCGAGATCAGCAACGATCTGGCTGTTACCAAGGATCTTAGCTACGCTGGTTGTCTTGCGTGAAGCTCTTCCTTCCTTCAAAGTATTGATGGCATCTTCCAGATTCTGTGTTTCCTGCTTAGCAGTATTTACAGCCTGCTCAGCTTTTTCAAGGGATATGTCATAGCTGTTGTCATAGGTATCTTTGTCGGCAGCAATGGCAGCGATATTAGCGTCACTGTAGAATGCATTAAATGCTGCATTGTCCTTTTCAATCTTTTCAATCTTTTTAGCTATAGCCTGAGCGTCTCCCTGGCTGTTCTTAAGAGCGTTCTTGATGATCTTGGATTTACCTGCATCGGTGTACAGATACTTGCTGGCATCACCTGTGGAGGCAATCATCAGGACGTTTGCGTCATGATACAGGTTATTCTTATTCTGGATGACCTGATGGATTGCAAGTCCATCTATCGTCATTGTACCGTTTATCTCTTTGATGGTTCCGTCTGCAATGCCTGCTGTATACTGAGCTCTTGTCATATACTCTGTTTTTCCGTCCTTCTCATAGGCGAAGACATCTAAATCTCCGTTAAGTTCCATATCCCTAAGCTGTGCATCAGTCTTACTTCCAAACTGCTTACGGAGGAAACTATCTGCACCGATTTCCTCAGCAGACTTCTCAAACATGAAGAATCCGTATGAGCCTCCCGTGCCGTCATATCTGCTGGCACCTATCGTCTTATTCATGCGGTCGAAGTTGTAATACTTTTCGACTTTATTGCCGGACTCGTCTATGTAACTCAGTACGCAGTAGTTATAATCCTGATGGTCAAATCCGGGTACTCGCTCCCAGTGGTAGTCACCGGGGTTAACAAGTTTTTTAGCAGATTCAAGCTCTTTATAGAGCTTAACGCCGTTGAGCTCCGGCATTACATAGCCTACAACTGCATTCTTCATAACATCACGCTGAACATCCCAGTTAGGATTGGTGTTGGGGCCGATAGTAGCCATGGCATCCTTAACAGCATTTGCATTATCATGCTTATCCTGAACAGCTTCCTGAACAGCATCCAGAGCTTCTGAGAGTTTGTCAACGTTAGCTTTTGCGGTTTCAAGCTCAAGCTGTGCTTCCTGTGCATACTGTATAGCACCCTTTGCTTCATCAGTTCCGTCCAGGGCATCGTCGAGATCATTCTCTGCCTGATCAAGATTTTCCTGTGCGGTTTTAAGTGCCTTAAGTGCCTCGTCGTAACTGGACTTAAGTCTGTCATATACCTGTCTCTTCATAGCAAGGTCTGTATTGCTATCAGTGATGAGCTTTGCAAGCTCGGTTTCATATCCTGAAAGAGCATCAGGATTCTCAGCGTTTTCAATCTGTTTAACCAGCTCATCAGCTTTCTTCTGAGCATCCATAGCTGTTCCGTCAGCCAGAGCGGCGATGGCTTCTGCTGACTTAACGCTGTCAGCTGCTTCTGCAAGCTCTTCCTTTACTTTTGCTGCTTCGTTCTGTGCAACTACGTCTGCCGCCTCAGCATTTGAAAGCTTATCATCGGCATTATCAATTGCTGCAACAGCAGCATCATAGCTGGTGTCGTCTTTTGCAACCGTCGCTGCGTCAACAAGGTCTTTTTCTGCAGAGTCTACTACGCTGGGGGTAGGAGCTGCCTGTGCTTCAGGAGCTGCCTGAGCTTCGGGAGCTGCCTGAGCTTCGGGAGCGGGAGGAGTAACAGCTACTTCTTCGATGATCTGATCAGCTACAGTATCAACTGCAGTCTCTGCACTTTCAACTGATTCAGAAGCTGTTTCAGCTACTTCCTGAACACTGTCAGCCATATGGCTTTCTGTAACTTCAGGTGTAACTGCATGGTCTTCTGTGTTTCCATCGTCAAAAGGATGAATATCACCTTCGCTTGCATAAGCTGTCATCGGCGTAGAAAGTGCCATCATTGCTGAAATTCCTACTAAAACTGCTGATACAACTTTCTGGTTCTTTAATCCTTTTCTCATCTTTTTGTACTCCTTCTCTAATTTTTTATTCTGATAAAAAAGTCATATTTGATTCATTTAATCATGGTTTTAGTTGTTTCTATGATTTAATTATATAAATCTGCAATCATAAAAATCATCATAAAGAGCACAAAAATTCTGTTTTATGATAATTTTACGACTGCTTTATTTTCTCTTTATTATTCGTCATTTCCCGGGGAAAAATTATAAGTTGTATAAAATCTTAATAGAAATTTTACCCCTCTATTGTGGACTGCACCTGGGCGTAGTAATATAATTAACTTGAGGAAGAAGTCTTATTTCAGAAAGGAGATGATGCAAAGTGATCATAGTAAAAATGAATGAAACAACAGTAGAATGCAGTATCGCAGCATCAGAACTCCATGAGATCGGCCTGACTCCCGAAGCGGTTGTAAATGGTGCAGAGAACACCACATCCTTCTTTGCACAGCTCAACAAGGAAGTTGGGGCGCAGCTTGATTATGACCCTGAGACAGAGGTCATGATGATGAGTAAGAACATGATGATGGATGGAAGCGTCCGCATATTTGCAGTTAAGATGAGTAACGACGACATTCAGAAGGCAGCTGACAGGATTCGCGGAGCAGCTGAGACCATCCTTAAGACCCTGACTCAGGAGAGGGTGGATGAGGTCAAGAAGAAGACCGGAAGAGACAAGGGTGTTGCTCTCAACGAGGTCATTACCAACGTTACGGATACCATAAACAGGATCTATGCAAGAGACTTTGAAGGTTCTTTACCCAAAGAGCCTGAGGAGAGCGATTACAGCTACCAGCCTCTTTCCGAATACGCTAAATATATGATGGAGTTTAAGAACCTTGAGGACATCGAGAGATTCTCCAAGGTGGTTCAGAAACTTCCAATTGTTGATTCTACTCTTTACAAGCACAAAGATACGTTCTATCTCATTGCGGGACTTATGTCCTCTGAGGAGAGCGTGATCTACGATATGAGAAGAGCAGGAGTTGAGTACTCCGAGATGCTGACGGTGAATTCACCTGAGGCAATGTTCATCGAGGAGCACGGCGAATGCATCATGAAGGAAGATGCCATTATCCATCTGGCAGATCTGGCAAAGTGATATGAACAAAAATGTTACGATACTAAATTTTTCAGGAATCTATGATCATGAGAGCTTTTATCTTCAGGATAAAAGCTCTCGTTTTGTTGATATGAAGGACATTTCGGGGACAAATGCATATTGCGACGATAGTGCGCGGGAGGAGATTCTTGGGCGCCTTGCCGGTGACCTTGAGGACGATGGCAGGTCTTTTGCCCGGGGCATACATTTCATTGACAATGGCAATTACCATTACATCTCAGCGCTGTATACGAGCATGGTAAAAGAGCCTTTCTCACTTATTGTGCTGGATCATCACCCTGACATGCAAAGGCCCATGTTTGACATTCTTTCCTGCGGCGGATGGGTGCTGGATGTTATCCAAAATAACCTGTTTGTGAGAGATATCCATATCATTGGAGCCGACAGGAGACTGATAGACGAGCTGGATGAAAACGACGCTAAAAAGGCGAAATTTTATGATCTGGAAGATGTCTTTTTGAGGGATACGGGGATAAGCCTTCCTAAGACTGAGCATCCGGTTTATCTCTCGATTGATAAGGATGTCCTTAAGAGGGGCGAGGTCGTGACCAACTGGGATCAGGGAGATCTTTCAGTGGATGAGTTGTTTGGGTTTGTGAGAGCTCTTTTTATCACTGAGAAGAAATGCTTTGGCCGGGATATCATCGGGGCTGATATCTGCGGAGAGTGCACGCCTGATCAGGAGGACTGCGATATTTCGAAGGCGATTTCGGGAAATGATGATTTTAATCTGAAGATGATACAGTATTTGGGCGATTTAGTGACGAAATTGCGATGAATGTGATATCATAGAAGTGTCTTTTACAATAAACTATGCGTTTGGAGGGGATATGGAAAAGAGATTCAGAGATTACTTAAGGCATCTTGATAAGCTTGATTTCGATGTTATCTCAGAGGAAGAAATATGGGAAGAGCGCGAGGGGCTTGAGCTTAAGCTCACGGAGATCCATCAGGAGATGATGAGGCTCCTTATCCCGATGATGGCGCTTATTGTTTGCACATGCATTTTCCTGGCTGCGGGCTTTGGAAATTTCTTTATCGGAAACTTTACCTGCGCGGCGGTTATGGCTCTTGCAGCAGTGTACATCGGGCTTAAATACAGGACACTGGTCAAGGTGGTAAAGCAGCTGTGCATCTATATCGACAAGCTGACTGTGAAGTGATATGAACGGTTTAAATCTTGTTCTTTCTTTAATTGCATCTATTGCTATTATATCCGGCGTTTCGGCGCCGGATAATGTTTCTGTTGTGATGGTCGGCGACATACTCCTTCACACTCCCGTGGAGGAAAGTGCTGCGGATGTAGGCGGAAACTACAACTTCGACTTTATCTTTTCCAAAACTAAGGATTATATAGGGGCTGCAGATCTGGCCATGGTCAATCAGGAGGTCATAATCGGCGGTAAGGAGCTGGGCGTAACGGGATACCCGGCTTTTAACGCGCCTTACGAGATAGGCGATGCTTTGTCGGAGGCGGGATTTGACGTGGTTTGCCATGCTACGAACCATGCTCTTGATAAGGGAAAACGAGGTGTTGTTAATACGCTTGAGTACTGGCAGAGCGCTCATCCGGAGATGACGGTGGTTGGGATAAACGGATCGCAGGAGCAGAAGGATGCGGTTGATATTGTTGAGAAGAATGGCATCAGGATTGCGATTTTGAATTATACTTATGGGACTAACGGGATTTCGGCGCCGTCTGATATGTCTTTTGCAGTGGATATGCTGGACGAAGCTAAGGTGAAAAGAGACCTCGAGTATGCGGAGGCTAACGCGGATTTCACTATTGTCTGTCCTCACTGGGGAACGGAGTATCTGCACGGCATTGATGGGAGCCAGAAGAAGTGGACGGAAGTTTTCAGGGCCGGCGGGGCTGACCTGGTGATCGGAACTCATCCGCATGTGATAGAGCCTGTGGAATTCTTTGAAGATGATGTTCCGGGGCATGGTAACAATCATGGCGGCGGAGATATGCTTGTTTACTATTCTCTCGGGAATTTCGTGAACTGGACTTCAGGGACGGGAGCTGGGACTTGTGATCGCATGGTTGGCGGAATGGCGCAGGTCACTCTGGCAAAAGATGTATCGGGTGAAGTCAGGATTGTTGATAGCGGCGTTAAGGCGCTTGTCTGCCATGTAACCCACGAACATAACGGAGTTGCAGTTTATCCGCTATCGGACTATACTGATGAACTGGCGGATTTGAATGCCATAAGGGAGCAGGATAGCTCTTTTACCAGGCAGCAGTGCGTAGATATATGCAACAGCGTCTGGGGAAGTGATTGGAATTAGAGGTTAGGAAGATGAAGTACAAGGCAGTTATTTTTGATATGGACGGAACCGTGCTCAATACCATCGAGGACATCACGGATTCGGTCAATTATATATTGGGGAAGTATGGGATTGCGCTGCGCTCGGTGGATGAGGTCAGGCATTTTGTTGGAAATGGCGCTAGAGTATTGATGAGTAAGGCAATTCCGGAGGGTGAGGCGCATCCTTTGTTCGAGCAGATTCTGGCGGAGTACGAGGCCTATTATGAGCAGCACTGCAATATCAAGACAGGGCCTTATATGCATATCCCGGAGCTGCTAAAAGAGCTTTCGGCGCGCGGCCATAAGCTGGCAATTGTCTCTAATAAGCCTATGGGAGCGGTCCGTGAGCTTAATAAGATTTATTTCGGAGAGTACGTGCCTGTTGCCATCGGAGTAACGGATAAGCTGCGCAGAAAGCCATATCCGGATGAATGTCTTTTTGCCATGGATGAACTTGGTGTTACGAAGGAAGAGTGCATATATGTGGGCGATTCCGATGTTGATTTCAAGACGGCTGTGAATACAGGGCTGAAATGTATCTCCTGTTTGTGGGGATTTAGAACAAAAGATGAATTAATTTCTGCCGGGGTTAAGGATAATTTTTTTGTAAATGATCCGTTGGAGATTCTGGATCTGGTGTGAAACGCGCATAAATACTGGGCTTGCGGCGCCGACAATAATCGTAAAAAAGTTTATAAATTTATGTTGACGTTTTGGCCAGAACTTGTTATTATATAAAAGTCGTCGCGAGCGGTTAACGCTTCAGACGAACGGTTCGCGGAAGTGTCGGAATTGG
The DNA here is from genome assembly GCA_017634825.1 of Butyrivibrio sp. Taxonomy (GTDB): domain Bacteria; phylum Bacillota; class Clostridia; order Lachnospirales; family Lachnospiraceae; genus Butyrivibrio. The sequence goes on along the minus strand of JAGBMP010000077.1, from coordinate 1,136 downwards.
CAGACGAGCAAGACTAAGGATCTTGTGATGCTTACATCGTGTGGGTTCAAGTCCCATCTTCCGCACGAGTGTGATTAGCCTTGAAATGCTGATGATTCAGTATTTTGAGGCTTTTCTTTTTGTGTAAAAGAGACAATCTTTTGGGGTCCCCATTGGGGTTCTATCAGCATCTAAAAACTGTCTGGATTCTAAAACCATTGGGATTCTAACATCATCCAACAGCTGTCTAGCTTCCGTTAAATACCCTATTCTTGCAAAAGTATAATCACGTAAGTTGGTTTCAATAGAGTGTCCAAGGAGCGCCGCCCTCATGGGAGCATCCATACCTGCCGGGATAAACACATTGCAATTCAAAGACATTCTGAAGGCGTGATTATTTGTTACTTTAAAGCCTTTTGACTTACAGAGCCTTCTTAGGAAAGATATGTAGCTGTCTTTTTTGATCCATTCGCCATCCCTGTTACAGAAGATATATTCTGATTTTATCCCGAGTTCTTTTTGTAGATTCGAGATCTCAGATAACAGACTCCTGATCTTGCTGGTTAATGGAAAATACCGGCCTTCTTCTGTGAGACCCTTTTCGTTTTTGGTGTGATGGTCGTAATAGTAGGATTTGTGTCCATTTTTCTTCTTGACTAGCTGCTGGGAGTGGATATAGATTTCGCATTCTTTGATGTCTACCCATTTTAGAGCACATAGTTCGCCGACACGGACGCCTGTTTCAATTGAAAACAATGCAGCAAGGCCATTGATGTAATATGGACCCCATTTCTTTAGAGTCATTCTGTGACGGATCTCTGCAATAAGCGAATCGATCTCAGCCGGGGATAAAATCTTTTCCTCTGGCTTTGGCTTTCTTGTGTCACAGGACTTTATATATGCCTTGTTTTTGAGCTTTCTGGGTAAATCTGCATTAACTATGCCTTTATCAAGTCCAAAGTCGAATATGAGCTTTAAAATGCCTTTATAGGCATAGTAGAGCTTTTTCTTTGGATGGTTGTCATTTACCCATTCCTGCGTGTACTGCTTTAGGATTGACTCTGTTATTGCCCGGATGTCGTGTTTTCTGAAGTTCTCATCAAAGAACCTATAGAAATCAGCTCTATTCTTTATAAGAGTATTTTCGTTCGGGTTCT
>JAGBMP010000076.1 GCA_017634825.1 Butyrivibrio sp. | reverse complement strand
TTTATCAGCCGCCGTTACTGTTGCTGCCGCCCTGGCCATTCTGACCATTCTTGCCGCCGGGCATAGCCGGATACTGGTGTGTAGAGCCGTCATACTGATCGGAGGTCTCTCCCTCTTCACCGGCATTTGAATCCTGTCCGCCGTGAGTTGATGCAGCATGACCAAGAGTTACGTCGTACTGCTCTTCAACATATTCTACACCGTTCTGTCTCATTACCTTGATAGATACTGTTGTGCCTGCTGCGTAGAACTGAAGTCTTGTCTGAAGGTCATCCATTGATGTGATCTCTTCACCGTCAAACTCAGTGATAACATCACCCTTCTCAATTCCGGCTGCCTCAGCGCCGCCGTCTCTTGAAACCTCAGCTACATATACGCCGCGAGGGATTCCGTAAGCTGCCTCAACTTCTGCCGTAACACTGACACCTGAGATACCGATGTATCCTCTGTCCTCATCTGAAACCTTGATCTTGGTCTCTTCGTTCATGAGCTTATCAATGATGGGCTGCGCGTCTGAAATAGGAATAGCATATCCCATGTCATCTACGTACTGTCCGCCGAGCTTGTTGGAGTTGATACCGATAACTTCACCCTTAAGATTGATAAGTGCTCCGCCTGAGTTACCGGGGTTGATGGCTGCATCTGTCTGGATGAATGTTCCTGTAACACCCTCTTCAACCTCAATCTCACGATTAACCGCTGAGATTACACCGGTTGTAACTGACTGGCCATAGCCAAGTGCGTTACCGATTGCAATTGCCGGCTCGCCGAGCTTAAGTGAATTACTGTCACCAAGGGTTGCGATCTTGATCGCATCTTTTGTATCTGAGCTGATGTCTTCAAGCATTACTGCGATAACCGCAAGGTCTTTATCTGAGTCGGTTCCTTTTACAACTGCCTCTACTGTTGAGTCATCTGCAAAGATTACTTCCAGGCTATCAGCGCCCTCAATAACGTGATAGTTGGTTGCGATAAGGAGCTCTGTGTCATTCTCTCCAACAATGAATCCACTGCCTGATGCAGTTGCTTCTTCTGTCTGAACATATCCGAAGTAGCTTGCTGATGCTGTGTAGTTATTGTGGATCATAACCATTGCAGGCATAACTTCTTCTACTACTGCTGTTACATCTGTTACAACACCAAGGGATGTCTCGGAAACGGTTGTTGTTGAAATTGAGCTGTCAGAGTCGGAGCTTTCCGAAGTCTTATCTGTTTCGCTCTCTTCCTGCTTTGCACTTGCTACATCTTCCTGAACTTCCTCTTCAGTATTCTCTACCAAAGCCTCTTTTCCCGGAACAGGAAGCCCAAATCTATCTGCCACCTGTGTGTAAGCAAAGCCCACACCACCGACTATAAGAGCAAGTATGCAAACTGCTGCGATAACCTTAGCCGCTGTATGTTTCTTCTTGCCGCCGTTTGCAGGGGGTGTTACAGGAGGCTGACTGTTTGCGTTGTACTGGTAAGTACCGTAGGTTGGATGCCCGTTCTGATTGTAGTTGTAGCCACTCTGTCCATAAGAGTAATTGTTGCTGTAGCTATTGTTATAGCTGCTGTTGTAATTGCTGTAAGGACCATTGTTTGTTGATTGGGATGTATTAGCATTCCACTGGCCGTAGCTTGTAGAGCCTGTGGACTGTTGACCATTCTTGTCATCTTCGTACATATTGGTGAACCTTCCTTTCTTTTGATGGCTTTAGTATAGTTTCAATCTGTGACAAAAATGTGTTTTATTTCTTATATAAAAATTAATAATCTTCTTCCAAAATTTGAATTTCCATGTAGTCAAAAGAGACTTCCTCTATGAAAGAATCCGCAGTAAATCTGCATTTGTCGTGAATCTGAAAGTCCTTAATGGTGTTGTCGAGCCATATAGGTTTGGACAGATCCATTTCATAACACGCCTTCTCCAAAGAGTTCATTACCTTATGAGTTCTTGTGTCCACCGTGTCATCACATATTGTAGTATCTCTAAGGAGATGGTTGTCTTTAAAAAGCTTTACCCAAAGTCTAAACATAAATTACTCCCACAATGTCTTTTTCTTACATTATAAAAGCCGGCAGTCATTTTGACTACCGGCTCCTTAATTGCGATAAGTACTTATCAGTCTTCGTATCCGTTTGGATTCTGGCTCTGCCATCTCCAGGAATCAGCACACATCTCTTTGATTCCGTTCTCTGCCTTCCAGCCGAGCTCTTTTTCTGCCTTGTCAGCCTTGGCATAGCAGGTTGCGATATCGCCGGGGCGTCTGTCCTTGATCTCATAAGGGATCTTAACACCGGTTGCCTCTTCGAAGTTCTTGACGATGTCTAAAACGCTGTAGCCAACGCCTGTTCCGAGGTTGTAGATATTAAGTCCGCTTCCGGGAGCAAGCTTTGCAAGTGCCTTAACGTGGCCCTTTGCAAGGTCAACTACGTGGATGTAGTCACGAACGCCCGTGCCGTCGGGAGTGTCATAGTCATTGCCGAAAATTCCAAGCTTAGGGAGCTTACCAACTGCAACCTGTGTGATATATGGCATGAGGTTGTTAGGAATTCCGTTGGGGTTCTCACCAATGGTTCCGCTCTTGTGAGCTCCGATAGGATTGAAGTATCTAAGAAGAACTACATTCCACTCGTTGTCAGCCTTCTGGATATCGGAAAGGATCTGCTCGAGCATTGACTTGGTCCATCCGTAAGGATTTGTGCACTGTCCCTTAGGGCAGTCCTCTGTGATGGGCACGAATGCCGGATTTCCATATACTGTAGCGGATGATGAGAAGATGATGTTCTTGCAGTTATGCTTTCTCATTACATCCACAAGTGTAAGTGTTCCTGTAATATTGTTATCGTAGTATTCCCATGGTTTCTGGACAGACTCTCCAACAGCCTTAAGTCCTGCGAAGTGGATCACGCTGTCAATCTTCTCTGCGGAAAAGATCTTTTCCAGAGCCTGTCGGTCTCTGATATCAGCCTCATAAAACGGAACCTTCTTGCCGGTAAGAGCTTCTACTCTCTCAAGACTCTTTCTGCTTGCATTGGCAAGGTTGTCCATTACAACAACGTCTTCTCCTGCGTTCTGAAGTTCAACTACTGTGTGTGAACCGATATAGCCTGCGCCACCTGTTACAAGAATTGCCATACGTTACCTCTTTTCTAAAATGCTTATTTGTTTACTATGGTTGAATTGTAATTCTCTGCGCCTTCTAAATCAATAAACTTATGTTGCGACAATCAGTCGAAATGTTAACTGGTCAAAATAATTACAGCTCGATTCCGTTTAACTTGCAGAGCTCTCTTGCTGATTCAACTGAATCTACTCCCTCTTTGTTCTTGATAGGAGCAAACTCTTTTTCCCTTACAACCTCATATGGAAGGCAGGTAGGAAGCTCATGGATCATATCAAGAACCAGCTGCTCGAACTTGCATCCGTTTGGAGATTCGGGCTTAACAAGATTTGCGTTCTCATCGATGTATGGGATCTTCTTCTCAACCACATGGAGAGGAAGTGTCTTTTTCGCGATCTCATAAAGGTCATTCTCATTGAAGAGATAGTTGAGGATAACACCGTAGTTGTAAGCAGGATCGCCGTTCTCGTCCTTGGCATCCATCATCTCCTGAGAGAGCTCATAGTACTCAACGATAGAAGGCTTGCCATCCTCAAGGCACATAACTCCAACCTTCTCATCGGGAGCGTTCTTGCGAACAACCTTAGCACCACAGCTTACGCCTGCTGTAAGAGTTGCGCCTACAAAGCAAGGATCTGCGATTCTCTGAAGTACATTGTCTACTGCGAAGATGTCGATCCACTCGATGCCCTCTTTCCGGATGAGGTCACGAAGTCCGGCCTTAAGCATTGATGCATACCATCCGGCGTTTCCGTTAGGTGATGTGGAGATCCTTCCCTTGCCCTCCATGTAAACCTTGCCGTTGTAGTCAGATGCCGGCGCCATATCCTGCTTGAAGAATGTGATCTTCTCCTCAGGGTATCCAAAGAAATTGTGCTCCTTAAGGAAGTTTATTGTGGCGTCGTTGTTCTTCTCACTTGTCATGATGAAGAGTCTGATGTATGCGCCATCAGCCTGCTTAACTGTATCAAGAAGGTTCTCAATGATTCTCTGGAAGATGAATACAGGCTTTGTAAGTCCGATGTCATACATTCCCTTTGGGTTGTCGCTGCCAAGTCTTGTTCCCATTCCACCTGCAAGAAGGCAAGCTGCAACCTTTCCTTCCTTGAGCGCCTTGATTCCTGCTGCGGCGAACTCATCTTTTCTTCTCTCTATCTCTGAAACCTGCATAGCTGCCAGAGGGCTGAACGCGCCTCTTCCCTCGCTCTTACCAAGGTTCTTGCAATTCTCAAGGACAGAAAAATCTGTCTCATCTATCTGTGTGAGGAGCTCCTGCTTCTCTGTGTCTGAAAGCTCATCATAATATTTAAGGACATGCTCCTGTCCAAAGGTTTCCAGTTTCTTCTTAGCTTCTTCTAAATTCATTTCTCTCTCCTAATCTCTTTTACAATAAGTTTCCTGTTTACTATTGTTTTTGGACCTCATATATCATACTACAAAACCCTTTTTGCCAAAAGCGCTATTCTCACAAATCGTTTCTGCTTTCTCGCCGTATTAGAGGCATTTTGCCCAAGGGAGTCAAAAAAGAGGGCCGATCGCTCAGCCCTCTCATGCTTTTATCTGATTTTTTTCAATAGATGAGTCAATCTGAAACGTCCCCGGTGTCTCATCAGCCGCCCTGTGCGGGAGCTGCAGCTGCCGGATCTGCAGGAGCGGGAAGCGGAGTTCCGGGTGTCCAGCCGGCAGGATCTACAAGGAGACCGTTCTTGTCGAAGGTGCAGTTCACACCATCGAGAGGTACTGTAACCTTGACCAGCATTCTTCCGTTGTTGCCGTCAAAGAACCTCCAGCCGTCCGGCTGCTGTACCCAGCCTACAACCTGATGT